>NZ_RZTA01000041.1:0-47551 GCF_004023115.1 Mesorhizobium sp. M6A.T.Cr.TU.017.01.1.1 | reverse complement strand
ACTTCGCCTGGATCCAGCTCGGTGGTCTGCGCGTCGGTAAGGACGAATCGGCCTTCGATACGTTCATCGGCTACGCCGGCAACGTCATGAACGATACGCTGGTTCCCTATGGCGGCTTCGACACCAATGTCGTCCAGTACTACTTCGATGCCGGCAACGGCTTCTCCGCCGTCGTCTCGCTCGAAGAAGGCTACGGCGACTTCACGATCGACAGCTACGTTCCGCATGTCGTCGGCGGCGTGAAGTGGACGCAGGGCTGGGGCGCGATCACCGGCGTCGTTGCTTACGACAGCAACTACGAAGAGGTGGCCGGTAAGGTTCGCCTTGACGTCACGCCGATGGAGAACCTGTCGCTGTTCATCATGGCCGGCTACGGCACGGACGACAACTACACGGATACGTCATATGTATTCGACGCCAACGGTCGCGGCATGTACAAGCTGTGGAGCGGCAATTGGGCAGTCTGGGGCGGTGGCACCTACACCATCAACGAGAAGACCTCGTTCAACACCCAGGTCTCGTATGACGAGGGCAAGAATCTCGGCGTCGTGGCGAACATCGCCTATGACATCGTCCCCGGCCTGACGATCACGGCGGAGGCCTCCTACTTCAGCTTAGGCGAGGATTCTGTCTCCAACTGGACCGGTGCGGACGACGACGACAGCTTTGGCGGCCAGCTCCGCTTCCAGCGCTCGTTCTAAGGGCTGGGCTTAAAACAAGTGAAATTCCAGCCCGGGCGCTTCAATGCCCGGGCTGTTTTGTTTCGTGACCTGGATCAAGGCAAACAGAAGGAACAGGGGGTAACGGTAGCTGAATAAGGTCCGTGGGAAGATTTCGTGGGATTCGTTGATGGCGGATGAAATCACAACTGCGTGATCAAAACTCTTGAAAGGACGCTCCCAGGCAGATAGGGCTGACCTATCCACTCCGGGGGTGTGGCAAGACAATGACAAACGAAGCGATTCAAGAGGGTGCTCCCTCTGACCATTTTTCGATGTTTTCTTCTCAAAACGCAAAAATAAAATACAGTTATAACAAGATCAGAGAAGTAAAGTCGTACAAGGTCGGGGAGCTGTTTTCAGCATACCGAGACATACTTTGGGATGATGGGCGGCATAAATACAATGTCAGCTCCTTCATCGGCGAAATAGACGAGATTCTCCTTGGGGAGCGTTTCAGCGCCTTTGACCAGAGTACCCTGGACAACCTTATCGGCACCTTGCGCCAGCGCGGCAACAGCAACGCAACCATCAATCGAAAGATGGCTGCTCTCAGCAAACTGCTGCGCAAGGCTCACAAGATGGGGGATATCCACAGCCTGCCCGAGTTCCGCCGCCAGAAGGAGCGGGCGGGACGGATTCGCTTCATCGAGCGGGATGAGGAAGCCCAGCTGTTCGCCGCCATAAAGAGACGCAGCGAGGACGCTTACCGGCTTTCGGTCTTTCTCGTCGACACCGGCTGTCGCCTCGGCGAGGCGCTGGGCTTGATCTGGAATGATATCCAGGAGCATCGCGTCAGCTTCTGGATCACCAAATCCGGCCGCAGCCGCACCATTCCACTCACTGCCCGGACCAAAGAGGTGATCAAGCTGCCGGTCACCGAGGGCCGTCGGCCCAAAGGTCCTTTCACCAAGCTCAGCCAGGCGCAGTTTCGCGCCATCTGGAACGATGCGAAGGCCGAGGTCGGTCTTGGCGCCGACGAACAGGTCGTGCCGCACATATTGCGCCACACCTGCGCCTCGCGTCTTGTCCAGGGCGGCATCGACATCAGGCGTGTGCAGATGTGGCTTGGCCACCAGACGCTTTCGATGACCATGCGTTACGCGCATCTTGCCACGAACGACCTCGACGGCTGCGTCGTCGTGCTGGAAACGCCTCGGTGCAATGGATCGGAGGCGGAAAGCCCTCTGTCTTCTGCGGAACCAAGGAGCGAGCCGGTCGCGGCGAAAGCCTCGTCCAAGGCGCCCCGGAAAAATTCGAAGTCCGCGTAAGCCAAATTCAAGTAAAAACCTCCAGGATCGAAGTCGATCCTGGAGGTTTTACTTTGAGCCGAATTGTTGTTCGGCCGTATCCAGAAAAGCGGCGATGGCGCCGGGCAGGCCGCCGGTCTCGAGGAAAGGCGCATGGCCCTGGTCCTCGACCGTGATCGTCTCGATACAAGGGTGACGCTTTCGCATCTGTTCGAGCGTCTCGGTGGACAGCAGCTTCGAATTGGCGCCGCGGATAGTGAGCATCGGCATGGCCGTCAGTGCCTCGAACTGTGGCCACAGTGCCGGCAACGGCTGGGTGAGATCGAGACCCGCCAGCGTGTCGACCAGCTTCGGGTCGAAATCCGGCACCAGCCCGTCATCCGTCTCTCGGTAGAGGGCCGATACCATGCGGTCCCAATCCGCCTCGGTCAGGGCTGGAAAGTCGCTGCCATGCGCGCCGCGCAGGGCGCCGACCGCCTCGGCATGGGTTTTCGGCTTTGGCGCGCGCTCGAGATAGGAGCGGATATGGGCGAGGCCGCCGGCCTCGACCACCGGGCCGATATCGTTGAGAACGATGGCCCTCAGGATGGTCGGTCGCATCGCGCCGAGCACATGAATGATCAGCCCGCCACGTGACGTGCCGATGAAGCCCGCTTCCTCGATATCAAGCGCCGCCAGCCCGGCGAGAACATCACCGGCCTCGACGCCGACATTGTAGTGGCCGATATCGGGGTCGTAGGCGGACTGCCCGCGCCCGCGATAGTCGAAGGCGACGATTTTGCGCGGATTTTTCGCTCGTCGCGACAGGTGCAGCGCCAGCTCATGAAAGTCGCGGCTATTGCGGGTGAGGCCGGGCAGGCAGACGACCGGCCAGCGTCCGGAGTTCGCTTCGCCGTAGATACGGGCGTGGAGTTGCAGCCCGTCCGGCGAAGCGTAGAAGAAGTCGGAAAAACCGCTCGACATTTGGACTCGATTCCTCGCCGTTGCCGGATCGTCCCGACTGCTACAGGCGAGGGCAGGTAGGGTCAAATCGACTTAGCCGTCGGCAGGACAGAGGGGGCGCGAAGGATCGCCAGCCTCTGGCTTAACCTGCCTTCCTTGGTTCAACTCCGCCCGTTCACCAGGTCGCCCACAATGTCGTATTTGCCGGAAATACGCATCTTGTAGACTTCGTAATTCTCCATCACGCGCTGGACGTAACTTCTTGTTTCCGTGTAGGGAATCCGTTCGATCCAGTCGACGACGGCGTCGATGTCCTTGCCGCGCGGGTCGCCGTATTTCGCCACCCACTGGGCGGCGCGGTTGGGGCCGGCATTGTAGCCGGCAAAGGTCAGCACGTAGGAGCCGTCGAAGCGGCCGAGCTGCTCGCCGAGGAAGGCGGCGCCCAGCGTCGCATTATAGCCGGCGTCGGTGGTCAGCCGCGCTTGCGAGAAAATCATTCCGGCCTTCTTTGCCAATTGCTTGGCGGTCCCCGGCATCAGCTGCAGCAGCCCGCGCGCGCCGGCGCTGGAGACGGCGCCGATGTTGAACTCGCTTTCCTGGCGGGCGATCGCATAGGCCAGCGCCTTGCCCGAGCCGGAAATGTTGGCGGTGTCGGGAATGACGCCGAGCGGATGCGACAGCGCGCCGACATCGATGCCGCGCGCGCCGGCGATCTTGCCGACTTTCAGCGCCAGGAAATGATTGCCCTGCTTTTCCGCCATCATGGCCAGCAGCGCCAGCTCTCCGGGACTGCTTAACTGTCCGGCGAGGTCGCGGTAAAGCGTGTCGGCATAGCGCTCATAGCCCGCCTCCTGCAGCCGCCTGATGGCGCTGACAGCTTCGCGGCCGGCGAAATTGCGGCGGTCGGTGGTATCAGGCGAGGGATAGGCGATGTTGAGCACCTGCCGGCCGACGCGCTCGCCGGCGAGTTGGCCGTAGAACGTCGTGCCATAGGCGGCGGCACGGGTGAAATGATCCTTCGCATTGCCGGGACCACCGACTTCGGCTGCACGGCCGAGCCAATAATAGGCGCGCGACAGCGATATCGGCCCCTGAGTGAGATCGGCGATCCGCGCGAAATGCTTGGCAGCGGTATTGGGGTCGTTGAGGCCGCGCAGCGCGTACCAGCCGGCATGGAACTCCGCATCCGCCGCATTGGCGGCACTTTCGGCGGCATGTGCTGCTACGATCCTGTAGGCGGTCTTCATGTCGCCCTGGTCGACCAGTTCGCGCGACAATACTCGACGCTCGGCCCACCAGGCATCCGGGTCGGCCAGCGCGTTGCGGTCGCTCGGCGCCTTCATCACCATTGCGACGGCGTCGGAAAGCTTGTCTTGCTTGCGCAGATATTGGGCTTGCGCAAAGAAATAGCCGGCCGAACGCTGCGCGGCGGGCACGGCCTTCAGCAGTTTGGCCGCGTTCTTGTCGCCCTTGGCCGCCGCCGCCCAGGCGTCGGCCAGTTGCTGGGCGTCGGCAAGGCCGGCGACGCGCAGCGCGGAATTGACCCGGTCGGCATAGAACATGCGCTCCATGCGGAAGCGGTGGTCGGCTGCGGGGATCAGCTTGCCGAATTCCTGGATGATGTCAGCTTCGTCCTTGGCTTCCAGTTTTTCGGTGCGCCAGAAAGGCGACAGCACCGAGCGCGCCGCCTTGACGTCGCCCCGCGACGCATACGAGCGGGCGAGGATCACCACGCCCTCGACTGTTTGCGGCTGGCTGCCGCCGAATGCCTGCACCACGATCTCAGGCGCGGGGTTCTCGCGATAGAGCGCGCGCTCGCTGTTCTTGCGCAAGGCGATCATGCCCGGCCAGTTCGGCAACATCTTCGCAGCATCGGCGATGTCGCCGCTTGGCACCTTGTCGCCGCCATAGAGCGCGATCGCCCAGGCAAGGATGTGCCGGTCGAGCGACTTGACCGGCAGAGCCTCGCGCACTTGACGCGCTCCGGCAACGTCGTTTGCCGCCAGCGCGTCAAGGCCGCTCTTCAGCCTGGCGACGCTGGCGGATGGGGATCTCGTATCCTGCAGGCCCGTACCCTGCAGGTGGGGCATCGGAATGGCCGACGTGACCTGCACATCGATCTTGCCGGCGGCCACGCCGCTCGGCATCAGCAGGAGGATTGCGCCAAGCAGCGCAAAAAAATGAGGCTGCTTGGTCGGCATGGTCTTCATCATTTCCTGTCTACACATTACCAACAGGCACAGATCAACTGAAGCCTAGTTGGCTGCTATGAAGAGGCCGTAAACAAAGCGCTACCAAGGTCGTTCAAATTGCGCTTGCTGGCACTACTGCCATGCTTGCCGCGCAACGGTGTCGAGACTATGGTGCGCCGCTTCGCTTTCGGCTAGAAGGCGCGCACGACAAACCCGAGAAGTCAAAACCCGAGAAGTCCCAAGGAGTTGGACGACATGCTGAGAGGCTCGCTTACCGCGCTCGTGACACCGTTCGAAAAGAGCGGTCGTTTCGACGAGAAAGCCTTTCGCGCCCTCGTTGCCTGGCAGATCGCCGAAGGCACGACCGGTTTGGTTCCTGTCGGCACGACAGGCGAGTCGCCGACCCTGTCGCATGACGAGCACCGCCACGTCGTCAAGGTGTGCATCGAGGTGGCCAAAGGCCGCGCTCCGGTCGTCGCCGGCGCCGGCTCCAACAACACCGAAGAGGCGGTTGGCCTGGTGCAATATGCCGAGAAGGCGGGCGCCGACGCGGCACTGGTCGTCACGCCTTATTACAACAGGCCGACGCAGCGCGGCCTCTATGAACATTTCGCCGCCGTCGCCAGGGCGACCAGTCTGCCGATCATCATCTACAACATCCCGCCGCGCTCGGTGATCGACATGATGCCCGAGACGATGGGCCGGTTGGCTCACGACTTCAAGAATATCGTCGGCGTCAAGGACGCCACCGGCAAGGTCGAGCGGGTTTCCGAGCAGCGTGCGACCTGTGGCAAGGATTTCATCCAGCTTTCGGGCGAGGATGCCTCGGCGCTCGGCTTCAACGCCCATGGCGGCGTCGGTTGCATCTCGGTGACGTCGAATGTCGCACCTAGGCTGTGCGCCGAATTCCAGGAGGCGACGCTTTCCGGCGACGGCGCCAAGGCGCTGGATTTGCAGGACCGCCTGCTGCCGCTGCACAAGGCGATCTTCATTGAACCCGGCGTGTCCGGCGCGAAATATGCGCTGTCGAAGCTCGGCAAGGTCGAGAACGTGCTGCGCTCACCGCTGGTCACCGTCGAGCAGTCGACCGCCGAAAAGATCGATGCGGCCATGAAGCACGCCGGCTTGATTAATTAGCGAGCCCGTTTGGAAATTCTACTCCTGCGGCCATCTGAAGGCGTCACCTGCGCTTCCGGTGCTCACGTACTATATGTACGCTCCGCTCCGGGTCTCGGTGCCACCATCATCTGACTCGCAGGAGCGAGTTTCGAAACGGACTCTAGACGTCATGAATCAAGTCAGAAAAGCCGATCCCAACAACAAGACCGTTGCGGAAAACCGCAAGGCACGGTTTTCCTATGAGGTGCTCGACACGATCGAGGCCGGCCTGGTGCTGACCGGCACCGAGGTGAAGTCGCTGCGCCAGGGCCAGGCCAACATCCAGGACAGTTACGCCTCGGTCGAGGGCGGTGAGATCTGGCTGATCAACTCCTATTTGCCAGAATATCTGCAGGCCAACCGCTTCAACCACGAGCCACGCCGGCGCCGCAAGCTGCTGCTCAACAAACGCGAGATGGCCAAGCTGTCGCAGAGCGTCGATCGCGAAGGCATGACGCTGGTGCCGCTAAAAATCTACTTCAACGACCAGGGCCGGGCCAAAGTGCTGCTCGCCGTTGGTCGCGGCAAGAAACTGCACGACAAGCGCGAGACCGAAAAGCAGCGCGACTGGTCGCGCGAGAAAGGCCGGTTGCTGAAGGAGCGTGGGTAGGCTGGGAACCACTCTTTTGAAGAACCGGATCGTTCTTTGGGGTGCGGCCAGCCTGATCCTCGTGTGCGTCGTCGCGGCCGTCGGCTATTTCTACTTCCAGACGTTTTCTCCGGACCGAAGCAAATATCCGGTCAGAGGTATCGACGTTTCCCATCATCAGCGGCAGATCGACTGGCGCCGTGTTGCCGCCGACGATGTCGCCTTCGCCGTCATCAAGGCGACCGAGGGCGGCGACCATGTCGACGACGCCTTCGCCGCCAATCTGCGTGAGGCGCGTGCGGCCGGGCTGGCGGTCGGTGCCTACCATTTCTTCACCTTCTGCAGGCCTGGCGCCGATCAGGCGCGCAATTTCATCTCCGTCGTGCCGCGCGATCAATCGCTGCTGCCGCCGGTGGTGGACATAGAATTTGTCGGCAATTGTCCGCGGCGGCCATCGCCCGAAGAATTGAATGTCGAACTCTCGGCTTTCCTGCGCCCTGTCGAGGCAGCTTTCGGCAAGACAGCGATCCTCTATGTGACCGACGAGGCTGCGCGGGTCTATGCCGGTCAGATCGTCGGCCGACCGCACTGGGTTCGTTCGCTGGCGCTGTGGCCAGGTCATGACGACTGGATCTATTGGCAGTACCACGACAGGGGTCGCGTCGACGGCATCAGTGGCGATGTCGATCTGAATGTCCTTCAGGGCGGGCAGGAGAAATTGGCCGAGCTGTTTGCGCCACCGCCCGAATCTATCTCTCCAGAAACGCGGCTATATCACTGAACACGTTGACGAACATCGTTTCCGTCAGCACGCCGGTGTTGGTGTTGTAGCGCGAGCAATGATAGCTGGAGAACAGCGTGACGCCATTGGTTTGCTGCTGTCCGCCGTGGCGGAAGGGATAAGCGGCAACACGCCCACCCAGCGCCCGCACGGTCGACTGGTGCGCGATCGAGCCCAGCGCCAGCACGGCGCGCAGGTTTTTAAACCGCGCGATCGTCGGCACCAGGAACGTCCGGCAGGTGGCAATCTCGGCGCCGACCGGCTTGTTGTCCGGTGGCACGCAGCGCACCGCATTGGTGATCGCCGTGCCGACAAGCTCCAGCCCGTCATCGGGCCGCGCCTTGAATTGGCCGCGCGCAAAGCCGTGCGCGATCAGCGTGTTGTAGAGCAGGTCGCCGGCGTAGTCGCCGGTGAAGGGACGCCCCGTCCTGTTCGCCCCACGCAGGCCTGGCGCCAGCCCGACGATCAACAGTTTAACGGCATCCTCGCCCTCGGGCGGCAGGAAGGTCGGCACCGGCGCATTGAACCAGGACGGCTCGCGCTGCCGCCATTGCGCGATAAAATCATGCAGCCGCGGGCAGAGCGGGCAGTCGCGATCAGGCTCGGGGGATGCGACCAAGGGAGCGGTCAAGACCGCCGCCGTCAATAGTCGTCCTCGTCGACTTCGGCCGGCTCGGGCCGGCGCACCGGCCGCTCGGACGGATCGCGGCCGACCTCGCTCTTCAGCGTCATCAGGTCGATGAAATGGTCCGCCTGGCGGCGCAGATCGTCGGAAATCATCGGCGGCTGTGAAGCCATGGTGGAGACGATCGAGACCTTGCGCCCGCGCCGCTGCAGCGCCTCGACCAGCGTGCGGAAATCGCCGTCGCCGGAAAAGATGACATAGTGGTCGACGACATCGGCAAGTTCCAGCGCATCGACCGTCAGCTCGATGTCCATATTGCCCTTGATCTTGCGGCGGCCGGTCGAGTCGGTGAACTCCTTGGCCGGCTTGGTCACCACCTTGAAGCCGTTATAGTCGAGCCAGTCGATCAGCGGCCGGATCGAGGAATATTCCTGATCCTCGACCAGCGCGGTGTAGTAGTAAGCACGCAGCAGGTAGCCGCGCTTCTGGAAGCTCGACAAAAGCTTGCGGTAGTCGATGTCGAAGCCGAGCGCGCGCGACGTGGCGTAAAGATTGGCTCCGTCGATGAAAAGAGCGATTTTTTCACGAGGGTCGAACATGGAAAATATTCCTTTTCGAAAATAAGCGGCCGTCTAAATGCGCGTGACTATCGGTCGGCTTGAAATAACCGGCTGACCTTCGTCATTCGAGATAACGCCGGTTTTACGGCAATCCAAGGATATGATGCTGCATAGCAAGCAATTGTGATCGGTGCCGTATCGTCGCAGGCGACGCGCGCCCAGACCACGCCTTGGCCGGCCCCGGACTTGACCCGGACCTGGCCCCGGACTGATATTGCCAAAAAGCTTGTATTTTGGCGGCGTTCAGGTTATGGACCGCGCCTGTTTTCCATTAAATCCAGGCATGAAAGGGGCAGCTCATGGCCCGCGTAACCGTTGAAGATTGCATCGACAAGGTCGACAACCGCTTCGAGCTCGTGCTCCTGGCCGGCCACCGTGCCCGTCAGATCAGCCAGGGCGCGCAGATCACCGTTCCTCGCGACAACGACAAGAATCCGGTCATCGCGCTGCGCGAGATCGCCGAAGAGACGCTGTCGCCCGACGATCTCAAGGAAGACCTGATCCACTCGCTGCAGAAGCATGTCGAGGTCGATGAGCCGGAAGCCGATGGCGAGGCGATCGCCGACCAGACCGGTGCCGCCGCTGTGGCTACCGATGCCGACGACACCGAGGACAACATCACCTTCGACCGCATGACCGAGGAAGACCTCCTGGCCGGCATCGAAGGTCTGGTACCGCCGGAAAAAAGCGACGATTATTAATCTTCGCAACGACTGCCGACACTTTCGCGTCGGCGGTTTCGTGGTTATCTATGACATGCGCCGTACGCCAGTGCGGCGCATGATTCATTTCAGCACTGCGAGATCCCGCCCATGATGCGTCAGTATGAGCTTGTCGAGCGCGTCCAGCGCTACAAGCCTGACGTCAACGAGGCGCTGCTCAACAAGGCCTATGTCTACGCCATGCAGAAGCATGGCCACCAGAAGCGTGCCTCCGGCGACCCTTATTTCTCGCATCCGCTCGAAGTCGCCGCCATCCTCACCGAAATGCACATGGATGAGGCGACCATCGCGGTTGCGCTGCTGCACGACACGATCGAGGACACCACGGCGACCAGGGCCGAGATCGACGAGCTGTTCGGTCCGGAAATGGGCAAGCTGGTCGAAGGCCTGACCAAGCTGAAGAAACTCGACCTCGTCTCCAAGAAGGCCGAGCAGGCGGAAAACCTGCGCAAGCTCTTGCTGGCGATCTCGGAAGACGTTCGCGTGCTGCTGGTCAAGCTTGCCGACCGCTTGCACAACATGCGCACGCTCGACCATGTGCCTGAAGCCAAGCGCCTGCGCATCGCCGAGGAAACGATGGATATCTATGCGCCGCTGGCCGGGCGCATGGGCATGCAAGGCATGCGCGAGGAACTCGAGGAGATCGCCTTCCGCTTCATCAATCCGGAAGCCTACCGCGCTGTCACCGCGCGGCTCGCCGAAATCTTCGAGCGCAACAAGGATGTGCTGTCCGAGATCGAGAAGGCGCTGTCCGCGCTGTTCGAGAAATATGCGATCAAGGCCGAGGTCAAGAGCCGCCAGAAGAAGCCGTGGTCGGTGTTCCGCAAGATGGAAGCCAAGGCGCTGTCCTTCGAGCAACTGTCCGACATTTTCGGCTTTCGGGTCGTCGTCGATACCGTCGAGGACTGCTACCGGGCGCTCGGCGCCATCCATACGACATGGTCGATGGTGCCAGGCCGCTTCAAGGACTACATCTCGACGCCGAAGCAGAACGACTACCGTTCGATCCACACCACCATCGTCGGGCCGTCGCGCCAGCGCGTCGAGCTGCAGATCCGCACCTACCAGATGAACAAGATCGCCGAATATGGCGTTGCCGCGCATTCGATCTACAAGGACAGCGGCGGCAAGGTGAACGGCACCGCCCATGCGATCTCGAAGGAGACCAACGCCTATGCCTGGCTGCGGCGCACCATCGAGCAGCTTGCCGAAGGCGACAATCCCGAGGACTTCCTCGAAAACACCAAGCTGGAACTGTTCCAAGACCAGGTATTCTGCTTCACGCCCAAGGGCATGCTGATCGCGCTGCCGCGCGGCGCCACGCCGATCGATTTCGCCTACGCCGTGCACACCGATGTTGGCGACACCTGCGTCGGTGCCAAGGTAAACGGCCGCATCATGCCGCTGATGACCGAACTGAAGAATGGCGACGAGGTCGAGATCATCCGTTCCAAGGCGCAGGTGCCGCCGGCGGCGTGGGAATCGGTCGTCGTCACCGGCAAGGCGCGCTCGGCGATCCGCCGCGCCACCAAGAATGCCATCCGCAAGCAATATTCGGGTCTCGGCATCCGCATACTGGAACGCGCCTTCGAGCGGTCCGGGAAGACCTTTACCAAGGAGAGCCTGAAGTCGGTGCTGCATCGGCTGGCGCGCAAGGACATCGAGGATGTGCTGGCTTCGGTCGGCCGCGGCGAACTTGCTTCCACCGATGTCATGAAAGCGGTGTTTCCCGACTACAAGGACGAGCGCGTCACGCTGGCCGCGCCCAAGCAGCGCGAGGAGGGCTGGTCGAAGATCCGCAACGCCGCCGGAATGCTGTTCCAGATTCCGGGACGCGCGGCACGCAAGGATAAGGACCAGCCAAGGGACGGCGCCGTGCCGATCCGTGGCGTGCGCGGCGACCTGCCGGTGCGCTTCGCGCCGGAAGGTGCTGTGCCCGGCGACCGCATCGTCGGCATCGTGCAGCCGGGAACCGGCATCACGATCTATCCGATCCAGTCGCCGGCGCTGCAGGCTTTCGACGACCAGCCCGAACGATGGATCGACGTGCGCTGGGACATAGACGAGCGCACCAAGGAGCGGTTTCCGGCGCGCGTCTCGGTCACCGCCATCAACGCGCCGGGCTCGCTGGCCGACATCGCGCAGGTCGTTGCATCCAACGATGCCAACATCCATACATTGTCGATGGTGCGCACCGCGCCTGATTTCACTGAAATGCTGATTGATCTCGAAGTCTGGGATCTGAAGCACCTGAACCGGCTGCTGTCGCAGCTCAAGGACAATTCGAGCGTCAGCGATGCAAGGCGCGTGAACGGCTAAAAATCACTAGCGTGCTGGAGACAAGCGTGTTGGAGACAGGGCAGAGATGAACACCGACGAAGTGCTGGGCATTTTCCGTGAAGCCGGTGCCGTTTTGGAAGGGCATTTCATCCTGACGTCGGGTTTGCGAAGCCCGGTCTTCCTGCAGAAGGCACGGGTCTTCATGCATGCCGACAAGACCGAGCGCCTGTGCAAGGCGCTGGCCGAAAAGATCCGCGCAGCTGTGTCCGGCAAGATCGACTATGTCGTCGGCCCGGCGATCGGCGGGCTGATCCCGGCCTACGAGACTTCGCGCCATCTTGGCGCACCGGCGATCTGGGTCGAGCGGGAAGGGGGCGAGTTCAGGCTCCGCCGCTTCGAGATCGCCAAGGGTTCGCGCGTCGTCATCGTCGAGGACATCGTCACCACCGGACTGTCGATCCGCGAGACCATCGATTGCCTGCGCGCGCTTGGCGCCGAGGTCGTTGCCGCCGCCTGCATCATCGACCGCTCGGCCGGCAAGACCGATGTCGGCGTGCCGTTGATAGCGCTCGCCGAATATGAGGTTCCGGCCTATCCAGCCGATAGCCTGCCGCCCGAGCTCGCCGCCATTCCGGCGATCAAGCCGGGCAGCCGCAACATATAACGGAGGCGCTGCCGTGATCGCCGGCATCGATCATTTCGTGCTGACGGTTCGCTCCGTCGATGACACCTGCGCCTTTTATCAGCGCGTGCTCGGGTTCAGGCGTCTCGACACACCGAACCTGCCGACGGCACTGCTTTTCGGAACGCAGAAGATCAACGTGCATGAGGTAGGGCGCACCTTCGAGCCCAAGGCGAAAGCGCCGACTCCGGGCACCGCAGATTTCTGCCTGGTCGCCGCCCGTCCGCTCGCCGAGATATGCGCCAGTCTGGAGGCCAATGGCGTTGCCGTCGAAGTCGGGCCGGTCGAGCGGATCGGCGCCCGTGGCCCGATGATGTCGGTCTATTTCCGCGACCCGGACGGCAACCTCGTCGAGGTCAGCGACTATGGGCTGTAGATAGCTTGCGGGTTGCTGCTGATCTCCGCGCCGAACTCGCCTCCTCAAATCCGCCGCGATTGTACTGTGTTCGAAACGGCGAAACGCCGGCGCCGCAAGGTCGCTGCAAGCGGGCGCCCGACGAGTTCCGGTTGTTCTGCGGCCGGCGTATCGCTATATCAAGGTCGTTGTTGCCTTTCGACGGCCGCAAAGCGCAAGATGTGGCTGTCACGCCCGGCCCGGGATGGTCAGAGCGGCAGCTTTGGATATCAGGACAGGAACAGAGTGCTTTTTCGACGCCGCAATCCTGATGGTTTTCTCGAGCGGGTGCGTACCTATCTGTGGCCACGCCGCTCTTTCTCGCGTTCGCTGCGATACTTTTCCAAGCGCATCCTGCGGCTGAAGGCCACTCCGCACGCCGTGGCCGCCGGTGTCGCGGCGGGCGTGTTCGCATCATTCTTTCCGCTCGGCTTTCACTTCATCATCGCCTTTGCCGTCTCTTGGCTAATCGCCGGGAATCTGGTCGCGGCAGCGCTCGGCACGGTTGTCGGCAATCCGCTGACCTTCCCGCTGCTGTGGGGCGCGTCGTGGGAGACCGGCAAGCTGGTCCTGCACGAGCGCCTGCCGGCGCATGGGCCGCCCGCGCATCTCGGCGAGATGCTGCACAATCTTTCGTTTTCGCAATTGTGGGGACCGGTGCTGAAACCGATGACCGTCGGCGCCGTGCCGCTTGGCCTGATCTTCGGCCTCTTGTTCTACGGCATCACGCGCTGGGGCATGGCCACCTTCCGCGAACAGCGGCGCATGCGCCTGGCGGACAGAGCTGGAACGGCCGGACGGGAAGTTCCTGCCGAATGATCATTGGCATCGGCAGCGACCTGATCGATATCAGACGCATCGAAAAATCGCTGGAGCGCCATGGCCAGCGCTTCATTCAGCGCATCTACACCGAGGTCGAACAGGCCCGCTCCGAAAGTCGCGGCGCCCGCGCCGCCTCCTATGCCAAGCGTTTCGCCGCCAAGGAAGCCTGCGCCAAGGCGCTGGGCACCGGTATGGCGCAAGGTGTTTTCTGGCGCGATATGGGCGTCGTCAACCTGGCCAGTGGCAAGCCGACCATGGCACTGACCGGCGGGGCGGCGGCGCAACTGGACAAAATCCTGCCTGAACGGCACAGGGCGGCAATCCATCTCACCATCACCGACGACTTTCCGCTTGCTCAAGCCTTTGTGATCATCGAGGCGTTGCCCGTCGAAGAAGCGCCATATTGATTGCATCTGACCACCGGCATGACGTTGCCCAGCGCGCGCCGAGCCCCTATACCAACCAACGCATAATCGAGGACGACATGAGCGTGGCTGAAAAATCCCAGAAGAAATCCGGCGGGCTTGGCGAAACCGTCAGCGTCATCGTCCAGGCGCTTTTGCTCGCTCTGGTCATCCGCACGCTCCTTTTTCAGCCATTTTCTATCCCGTCCGGGTCGATGCGGCCGACCTTGCTCGAAGGCGACTATCTCTTCGTCACCAAATGGTCCTATGGCTTCTCCCGCTATTCGCTGCCGTTCGGGCCGGACCTCTTTTCGGGCCGCATCTGGGGCGCCGAGCCGAAGCGCGGCGACGTGGCGGTGTTCAAGTTCCCGCCGGACCCCTCCGTCGACTACATCAAGCGCGTCGTCGGCCTGCCGGGGGACAAGATCCAGGTCAAGGACGGCCAGCTCTTCATCAACGGCGTTGGCGTGCCGCGCCAGAAGGTCGGGCAGATCGACAATCGCGACATCACCGAGGAGAGCGGGCCGGTCGACGTCTATCGTGAGACTTTGCCGAACGGCGTCAGCTATGACACGCTCGACCTGACGCCGAACTCGATCGGCGACAACACCCGCGAATTCGACGTGCCGCCCGGCCACTATTTTATGATGGGCGACAACAGGGACAATTCCTCGGACAGCCGCTTCACCGTCGGTTTTGTGCCCGACGAGAACCTGGTCGGCCGCGCCAACCTCATCTTCTTCTCGATCGGTGGCAGCGCCAGCCCGCTCGAAATCTGGAAATGGCCGTCGCTGATGCGCGCGTCGCGCCTGCTCCATTTCGTCAATTAGGATCATGGCCGCGACAAAACGGTTGACCGCGGACGCGCTCGCCAAAGCGCTCATGGAGCGCACAGGCCACGCCTTTGCCGACCACCAGCGCTTGCAGCGTGCGCTGACCCATGCCAGCGCCCGCAGCAGCCATGCCGGCATCGACTATGAGCGTTTCGAATTCCTGGGTGACCGCGTCCTCGGCCTGGTCGTCGCCGACATGCTGCTGGCGGCGTATCCGGACGCTGCCGAGGGTGAGCTTTCGCTCAGGCTCAATGCGCTGGTCAATGCCGAGGCGCTGGCGGAGATCGCCGAGGAGATCGGCCTGCCGGAGCTGATCCGTGCCGGCTCGGACGTGCGCGGCCTCGACGGACGCAAGCGCGTCAATCTACGCGCCGATGCGCTGGAATCGCTGATCGCCGTGCTCTATCTCGACGGCGGGCTGGAGGCAGCCAGCGCCTTCATCCACAAATACTGGCGGCCGCGCTCGCAGGCCATCGGTGCCGCCCGCCGCGATGCCAAGACCGAACTGCAGGAATGGGCGCATCAGGCGGCAGGCGCCGTGCCGGTCTACATAATTGACAGCCGCGAGGGACCGGACCACGATCCGCTGTTCACCATCAGCGTCAAGGTCGGCGCCTATCCGCCGGCGACCGGCAGTGGGCGCTCCAAGCGCGAGGCCGAGCAGGCCGCCGCCACCGCACTGCTGTTGCGCGAAGGCATCTGGCTAAATAAGGGGAGCGCGGCATGACCGCCACCGACGACGTCCCGCCGGCAACAGAAGCCGCCGTCACACACTCCGGCTTCGTCGCGCTGATCGGCGCGCCCAATGCGGGAAAATCGACGCTGGTCAACCAGCTGGTCGGCGCCAAGGTGTCGATCGTCACCCACAAGGTGCAGACGACGCGCGCCATCGTGCGCGGCATCGCCATCCACAACAACGCACAGATAGTTTTCGTCGACACGCCGGGCATTTTCAAGCCGAAGCGGCGATTGGACACGGCAATGGTGACGACCGCCTGGGGCGGCGCCAAGGACGCCGATATCGTGCTGTTGCTGATCGACGCCGAGCGCGGCATCAGGGGCGACGCCGACGCCATCCTCGAACGGCTGAAGGATGTCCGCCAGCCGATGGTGCTGATCCTCAACAAGGTCGACCGGGTCAAGCCCGAGGCGCTGCTGGCCCTGTCCGCGGCAGCCAACGAAAAGGTGCCCTTCAAGCGCACCTTCATGGTCTCGGCGCTAACTGGGTCGGGCTGCAAGGACCTGCTCGACTATCTCTCGGAAACCCTGCCTGCCGGCCCCTGGTATTACCCGGAAGACCAGATCTCCGATCTGCCGATGCGACAGCTGGCGGCCGAGATCACCCGCGAAAAGCTCTATCTCAGGCTGCATCAGGAACTGCCCTATTCTTCCCACATCGAAACCGAGAAATGGGAAGAGAAGAAGGACGGCTCGGTGCGCATCGACCAGACCATCTATGTCGAGCGTGACAGCCAGAAGAAGATCGTCCTCGGCCACAAGGGCGAGACGATCCGTGCCATCGGCCAGGCGGCACGCATGGAGATATCAGGTATCCTCGAACAGAAGGTGCACCTTTTCCTGTTCGTCAAGGTGCGCGAGAACTGGGGCGACGACCCCGAGCGCTACCGCGAGATGGGGCTGGAGTTTCCGCATTAGAGCATGTTCCCGAAAAGTGGGAACCGGTTTTCGAAAAAGATCATGCTCAAGCAAGAAGTCACTATCGACACAGCTCTGGTGAGCCGGCTGGTCGCCACCCAATTTCCCCGCTGGAAGGATCTTGCCGTCAGGCCGGTTGCATCAGGCGGATGGGACAACAGGACCTTTCATCTCGGAGACGATATGCTCGTGAGGCTGCCGAGCGCGGCGGCCTATTCCTTGCAAGTGGAAAAGGAACATCGCTGGTTGCCACGGCTTGCGCCTCTTCTGCCGCTGCCTGTCCCGGTTCCCCTGGCGATGGGAACCCCGGCCGACAACTATCCCTGGCATTGGTCCGTCTACCGCTGGATCGAAGGCCGCAATTCGCGGCCAGCCTGGCCCAGTTCCTGGTCGCCCTGCAACGGATCGATCTCGCCGGCGGACCGGCGCCAGGGCAGCACAACTTTTTTCGAGGCGGACCACTGAGCGTCTATGACGGTGAAACCCGGCAAGCCATTGCAGCCCTCGGCGGCAAGATTGACATACGTGCCGCGAGCACGGTGTGGGAAGCGGCGCTTGCCGCGACTTGGCACGGCGCGCCCGTCTGGTTCCACGGTGACGTCAGTTGGGGAAACCTGTTGGTCAGGCAAGGCAGCTTGAGCGCCGTGATCGACTTCGGGACTTCCGGCGTGGGCGATCCCTCGTGCGATTTGGCGATTGCGTGGACACTCTTCGAAGGGAAAAGCCGAGAGGTGTTTCGCGCGGGTCTTCAGGCCGATGAGGCAACCTGGGCGCGAGGCCGTGGTTGGGCGCTATGGAAAGCGCTGATCACGGTCGCTGGACATATAGACATCAATCCAGTCGAAGTTGAAAAGTCGCGACGCGTGATCGATGAAGTGCTTGCCGACCACCAGCGCGCGGACGGCTGAAAGCCTAATCTTGATTTCGCCACCGAAGCGGTGACAAGCTCCGTTCATGGAATGGCGCGACGAGGGAATCATTCTCGGCACCCGCAAGCATGGCGAAACCAGTGCCATTCTTGAGGTCATGACGCGTGCGCATGGCCGCCACCTCGGCCTCGTGCGCGGTGGCCGCTCGCGCAAGCAACAGCCCGTTCTGCAGCCCGGCAACCGTGTCGACCTTTTGTGGCGGGCGCGGCTTGACGAGCATCTCGGCACCTTCCAGGCCGAGGCCATCGAGATGAATGCCGCCCGTCTCATCGACAGCGCCGTCGCCATCTATGGGCTGCAGACCATGGCCGCGCATCTGCGCCTATTGCCCGAGCGCGACGCCCATGGCGGCCTCTACGAGACGCTGGCCGTGATGATCGCCCACCTCGACGATGCGGATGTCGCCGGCGAGCTGGTGGCGCGCTTCGAGCTGCTGGTTCTCGACGAGCTCGGTTTCGGCCTCGATCTCAGCCAGTGTGCCGCGACCGGCACCAGGCAGAACCTTGCCTATGTCTCGCCGAAATCCGGGCGTGCCGTGTCGCGCGCGGCAGGCGCGCCATGGCGCGATAAGATGCTGGTGCTCCCCGCCTTCCTGCAGCGCGGCTCCGGCCTGCGCGCCGATCCGGCGGCGATCGAGGACGCCTTCCGACTGACCGGCTTCTTTTTTACCCGCCATGTCTACGAGCCGCGCGGCATAGAGGCTCCCGGCGCCCGCGCCGGCTTCCTCGCCGCCTTGCGCAAGCACCACGCGCCCGGCAAGACCCTGATCGAAGAACCCGCCGCCGGAGAAATCACCAGATGAGCGAAGTGGAGCTCTATCCCGGCCGGGTCTCGCCGCTCGGCCTCGGCACCATTCCGCACGGCGACATTCTCGAGTATACCGGCCTGGAATTGCTCCAGCGCATCATCGACAACAAATACCCGGCGCCGCCGATTTCCTTCCAGCTCAGTTTCGACCTGACCGAAGTGTCGGAAGGACGTGCGGTGTTCCGCGGCATGCCGAACGAGCGCTATCTCAACCCGCTGGGTGGGGTGCATGGCGGCTGGGCCGCGACGCTGCTGGATTCGGCTCTTGCCTGTGCGGTGCAAACGCTGCTCGACAAGGGCGAGGCCTATACGACGGCGGAGTTCAAGGTGAACCTGACACGGCCGATCACGCCGAGGACCGGCGAAGTGGTGTGCGAGGGCAGGGTGGTGCACAAGGGCCGCACCCTAGCGGTCTCGGAAGCGACGCTGAAGGATGCCAACGGCAAGCTGCTGGCTTTCGGCACCGAAACATGCTCGATCTTTCCGGCCGCCAATCTGGCGGCGCGCTGACCCGGCCGGCCGTCTGGCCGCCGCATTTGTCAGTAATTACTGGCCTGGTTTGGGGGAACCGCCATGTTCGAAAGCCTGATCGGCCTAGTCGCGATCATCGCGCTGTTCGTCATTATCTCGCGCCAGCAGAGCCGCATCGGCCTGATCGAGCGCGAGCTTGGTGCGCTGCGCAGCCTCGTGCTTTCGGGCGCGCATGTGGCCCCGCCGCAGCCCAAGCCGGTAGAACAGGCCGCAAACGACAGCAAGCCAGCGGGCGCGGCAGTTGCGGCAGTGACCGAAATTGCCCCGCCATCGGCGGGCGAGGCTGAGGGAAAGCCGTCCACAGAGGTTGAAGCCGGCGAGACTGCATCCGGACCGTGGGCTGCGGGCGAAGCGGCGCCGGCTGGATCTGCACCTGCGCAACCGGCCGCAGCGACGGCGAAAGCGGCTCAAAAACCCGACATTGAAACGGCGCTCGGCACCCGCTGGGCAGTCTGGGTCGGCGGCATCGCGCTGGCGCTGGGTGGCTTGTTCCTGATCCGCTACACCATTGAGGCGGGTATCTTCGGTCCCGGCGTGCGGCTGAGCATGGCAGCAATGCTCGGGCTGGTGCTGGTTGCCGTCGGCGAGTTCATCCGCCGTACCGGCTTCAGGGTGCCGGTGCAGGGCGTCGCCGGCGCCTACATTCCGGCGATCCTGACGGCGGCCGGTGCTTTCATCCTGTTCGGCACGGTTTATGCCGCGCATGGCGTTTACGGCTTCATCGGGCCGGCGCTTGCTTTCACGCTACTCGGCGCCATCGGTGTGGCGACCATCGCAGCCGCCCTCATCCACGGCCAGGCGCTGGCCGGCATCGGCCTGCTCGGCGCAGTGGTGACGCCGATGTTGGTCGCTTCGCAGGCGCCCAATCCCTGGGCGCTGTTCGGCTATCTCGCGATCGTGCTCGCCGCCACCAGCGTCATCGCCCGCCTGCGCGACTGGAAATTGTTGATGGCGGCAGCGTTCGTCGGCACCGGCCTCTGGACCGTTCTCTACATGACCGATGCGCCGGGCGCCAACCTGCCTGTCATCCTCTTTATCAATGCGGTGACCCTGGCCGTGCTTGCCTTCGTCTGGCTCGGCCGTCGCGGTGGCGAAGCTGAACCCGCGGGGGGCTTCGACTGGCCGTCGATCGCACCGGGCTTCTTCGTCGGCCTTTCGGCAATGGCGCTGTTCGTTGATCCGGCATACGCTGCCAGCGATGCTCTGCCGGGAGCAGCCCTTATCACAGCCCTGGTCGCAGTGGCGCTCTATAGGCCGCTGGCGCTGGCGCTTCTGCATGCCGCAGGGCTGGCGACGGTGCTGGTCTATCTCGGCATCATTCCGCCAACCTCGATTGCTTCAGACCTTTCCGGCGGCCTGGGTATCGATGGTCTGACGGCGGCAATATCCGATACGCTGATGCTCAGGATCGGCATCGCACTCGGGCTTGTCTTCATCGGTGCCGGCTTCTGGGCGGCGCGCAGATTTGCAGCATCGGCTCACATCCGCGCCGCCTCATGGGCGGCATGGGGCGTTATCGCACCGCTGGTCATTTTGTTGGCGCTCTGGTTCACTTTCGGCAATCTCGACCGCGATCTAGCCTACGCGGCGGTAGCAGCCCTTCTGGTCGTGGTCTTCGCCGCCGGCGCAGAGTGGATCGCGCGGGGCGAGGAGCCGCCGCTGCAGGGCGCTGCGGCCGTCTCGTTCGCGCTTGGCGGGGCAGCAGTCGCCGCCTTGCTGATGGTCTACATGGCCTTTGGGTCCGGCTGGACCACCATCGTTCTGGGTGCTGCGGCCATCGTGCCGGCGCTGGCCACCCGCTGGCGCGCCTATCCGGTGCTTGGCTGGATTTCGGTTGGCGCTGTCATCGCGGTGCTCGGCCGTGTCGCCTTCGATCCGACAATCGTCGGCGCCGAATTCCTGTCGACGACGCCGGTGTTCAACTGGCTGCTGCCGGGATACGGCGTGCCGGCGCTCGCCTTCGGCTTTGCCGCCTGGCAACTCGCTCGCACCACCAATGGCCGCCCGCGCCTCGCCATGGAGGCGGGCGCTGCGCTGTTTGCGCTGCTCACCATTGCCATATTGGTGCGCCACGCCATGCATGACGGCGTCATCGGCACGGGTTCTGCGACGCTCGCCGAACAGGCGATCTACACGCTGATCGCCCTCGGCGCCGGCGCCATCCTGGTCGCCATCGACATGCGCTCGCCAAGCTCGGTGCTGCGCTATGGTTCGCTTGCCGCGGGCGTGGTCTCGTTCGCCTTCATCATCGTTCAGCATTTCCTGGCGCTGAACCCGCTGTTTACTGACGAATCGACCGGCCGGATCCCGGTGTTCAACCTGCTGTTCCTTGCCTATCTCTTACCGGCCATCGCCGCCGGGGGGCTCGCGCTCTATAGCAGAGACAAGCGGCCAAAATGGTACGCCGCGATGCTGGCGCTGGTGGCGGCACTGCTTGCCTTCGTCTATGCGACGCTGTCGGTGAGGCGGCTGTTCAAGGGCGAGTTCATCGGCCTGTGGAGCGGCCTCGGCCAGCTCGAGACCTACACCTATTCAGCCCTGTGGCTGATCATCGGCGTGGCGCTGCTCACCGCCGGTGTCGGGCTGAAGTCACAGGTGCTGCGCATCGCGTCGGCCGCGCTGATCTCGGTCGCCGTGCTGAAGGTCTTCCTCTTCGACATGTCGGAGCTGGAAGGCGTGCTGAGGGCGCTGTCCTTCATCGGCCTCGGCGCGGTGCTGATCGGCATCGGCCTGTTCTACCAGCGGCTGCTGACACGGGCGGCCAAATCCGAGCCCGGATAGTATTCAGGCCAGATCGGTTTGCAAAAAATCATTGCCCTTGTAGAGCAGGGGTACCCGGTAGGCCTTGGCACATGCATAGCTGAAGCAGTCGCCGAAGTTCAGCTTGGCGGGATGGCCGACATATCGACCGTAGTCGCGGGCGGCTTTGACTGCGAGTTCGCGAATGGCGGTATCCAGCGGAACTTCCACGGCCTTGAGTTCGGCCAGGAAGCCAATGACAATCGTTTGGCATTGATCGATCAAAGCAGGCGGTGTCGCGGCTTGATCGCCGCTTTCAGCTACAGATTTTCTGCGGGCTATCCCCAGGATCGCTTCAAACGCGGAACTCGGCGAGAAATAAAGCGTCTCGGCAGTTTCAATCCCTCTCAGCAGACGATCCGCATCTGCCTCTCTCAAAATCAGCGCAATAATGGCGGAAGCATCAAGAAACATCGGGTTCCCCCCAGGCCTCGTCCATGAATTTCTTCATATCGAAGGTGGGGTCATCGGGACCAAGTGCGCTCGCGGCATCCTGATATTTTTTGATACGCTCTCTCAGCGGAAGGACAGAGTTCGCTCGTTCAAGCTCGCGCTTGAGAGCGATCCGCACTGCTTCAGTCTTCGTGGGGGCCTTGATGGCGGACTGTAACTGACGAGCCAGGGCGTCGACCTCATTATCGCGGATGTACAGAGACATATCAATTTCCCCGAACGTATATTCCAAGTCGAATATACCAAATATATGACTTTGAATATACATCCTTTAGGATGCGTTTTCAACCTCAGGCTTCTCATTCATGGCGTGCGGCGCCTTGACAGGTTGGCCTAGCCCGGCCGGGAATAAACCGGTCCGCGCCAGCGTTATTGCATTGCTTGGGTGACCGGGGCGGCGGACCGCTTCGCGCCGGCCACTTGCGCCGCGCCGTGAAGGCGCGTTCAATCGGGATGAACAAGGCACCTCAGAACCAGCGGTCATGGACGCAAAGAAGGCAGCAATCCTTGGCGAAATACCGCGTCTGCGCCGTTATGCGCGCTCTCTGTTGCGCGACCGCGATTCCGCCGACGACCTGGTTCAGGACTGTCTCGAACGGGCGCTTGTGCGGCTCGACAATTGGCAGACTGGAGAAAGCCCCAGGAGGTGGCTGTTTACGATCATGCATCATTTGTTCATCGACCAGATGCGTAAGGTGAACCGGCGCGGCGAGGGAGCGATGCTGCCGCTGGAAGCGGGCGAGGCGCAGGCAGCGCCTGCCGAGCAGGTGGAGAGCATCGCGTCACGCGAGATTATCGACGCATTGCAGGCGATCAGCCCCGACCGGCGCGCAGCACTCGTCATGGTCGCCATCGAAGGCTTTTCCTATGCCGAGGCCGCCAACATCCTCGGCGTGCCGGCCGGCACGCTGATGTCGCGCATCGCGCGCGGCCGTGATGAGTTGCGCGGGCTGTTGGATGACGCCGCGCGTCGCCGGGCGATAAGGATCGTCGAGAAATGACCCGGCGCGATTTCTCCGAACGCGACATCCACATGGCCCTCGACGGCGAGTTGCCGGTTGACGAGCACGTGGCTTATGATGCTTGGCTCGATGCCAATCCCGAAATGAAGGCGAGGGGCGCCCGCTATGTCGCCGACCGCGCAGCGCTGCGCGCCGCCTTCGCCGGCGTGCTCGACGAGCCGGTGCCGGCGCGGTTGCAGAAGGTCGTGTTCGGTGAGGCGCCGGTCAAGGCGGCAGTATCGCGCTCGCGCTGGTGGCTTGCGGCCGCCGCAGCCGCGGTGCTGGCCATTGGCGGTGTTGGCGGTTACGTCGCAGGCATCGGCCATTTTGGTCTGGAAGACCCGGCCAAGGACCAACTCGCAGAGCAGGCGATCGCAGCCCATGTCATCTATGCCGCCGAAAAACGGCATGCGGTGGAAGTGCCCGCCAGCGACAAGGATCATCTGCAGACCTGGTTGTCCAATAGGGTCGGCCTGAAGCTGGTCGCACCGGATCTGGCGGCGGAAGGATTCCAGCTCGTCGGTGGCCGGCTGCTGCCTGCAGGCGAGAACAAGGCCGCGATGCTGCTTTATGAAGACGAGAAGGGCGAGCGCATCTCGCTGTTCGTCACGGCTGAATCGGCCGAGAAGGCCAAGGGCACTTATGGGTCGGAAGAAGGCGGCCCCGAGGCGATTTACTGGCTGGACAAGGGCTATGGCTGCGCCGTCGTCGGCTCGCTGCCGCGCGCGCAGATGACTGCGGTGGCGAAGAGCGCCTACAGCCAGCTTCTGGCCGGGCTGGCCAGCTGAACCGCGCCTGTTTTCCGAAGCTGACGCCACGGTCAAAACAGAGATCCTCTTCAAGCCTTTGCACTGATCTACAGGGCCACGTGCCCTCATGCGCCGGGCTGAAACTGTCACAATTCGGCCCGAATCGAGGTGCGATAGCGCTTGACGGATGCTGGCGCTTCGGCTGGTGTTATCAACGTTTCGACCAGGGCCTTCTCCACAACCCAATCGAGGTTTTCCGAGCCCGCATGCCTGCCGAGATTCGCACGGCCCGCGCGTCCGACGTCGATGACCTCGCCGTCATCGAGAAGGCTGTTTTTGCGACCGACCGCATTTCCCGCCGCTCCTTTCGCCAGTTGATCGAACGCGAAAGCGCCGAGCTGCTGGTCGCCGAAAACGACGGCCGCGTCGCCGGCTATGCGGTCGTGCTGTTCCGCAAAGGCAGCGGCGTCGCGCGGCTATATTCCATCGCCATCGGCCCTTTTTTCGGCGGGCTCGGCATTGGCCGCATGCTGTTGGCATCGGCGGAAGAGACCGCCTTCAAGCACGACCGCATGATGCTGCGCCTCGAGGTGCGCGAGGACAACGGCCGAGCCATCCGCATCTATGAGCAGAGCGGCTACCGCAAGATCGGCCGCGAACCGGGCTATTACGAGGACGGCGCCACGGCGCTGCGCTACGAAAAGACCTTGCGTGGCGACATTCCGGTCGCCACCAAGGTGCCGTTCTATCAGCAGACCTGCGAATTCACCTGCGGCCCATGCTGCCTGATGATGGCGATGGCCAATTTCGATCCCGGCTTCGTGCCCGATCCGGTCATGGAGATCCGCTTGTGGCGCGAGGCGACCACTGTTTTCATGATGTCGGGGCCGGGCGGCTGCGAGCCGTTCGGTCTCGCCGTTGCCGGTCACGAAAGCGGGCTCTCTGCCGAGATATATGTATCCTTCCATGGCGCGCTGTTCCTGCAGTCGGTGCGCAGCCAAGACAAGCGCCGGGTCATGGAACTGGCGCAGGTCGACTTTCGCCGGCGCGCGGAACGTTACGGCATCCCGGTGAATTACCGTCCATTCGCCATCGACGATATCCGCACCGCGATCGCAGAAGGAAAACTGGTGTTGGTCCTGATCAGCGGCTTCCTGATGTTCGGCAAGAAGGTTCCGCACTGGGTGCTGGCCATCGGCGACGACGGCGACCATATCCTGATCCACGATCCCTGGGTCGAGGACGAGAGACAGGAGACCATCCTTGATGCCGCCAACATTCCCGTGCCTTACGGCATCTTCATGAACATGGCGCAGTTCGGCCGC
The DNA here is from genome assembly GCF_004023115.1 of Mesorhizobium sp. M6A.T.Cr.TU.017.01.1.1. Taxonomy (NCBI): domain Bacteria; kingdom Pseudomonadati; phylum Pseudomonadota; class Alphaproteobacteria; order Hyphomicrobiales; family Phyllobacteriaceae; genus Mesorhizobium; species Mesorhizobium sp. M6A.T.Cr.TU.017.01.1.1. The sequence continues at coordinate 22,288 of NZ_RZTA01000041.1, read as the reverse complement.
GACGGATTGCGTGCCGCCATCACCCTCGGAAAGCGCGACAGACAATGACCTGGGTCATCCTTACCGGCAGGCAGAACGATCTCGATCAGGTGGCGACACCGCACAAGATCATCACCAACCGCGATTATCTTGCGCATCCGGCGCTGTTTCGCGGCCAGCGGCCGAAGGTCATCAACCTGTCGAACAATTACGGCTACCAGAGCCGCGGCTACTATGCCTCGCTGCTCGCCGGCTCGCGCGGCCACAAGGTGATCCCGACGGTCGAGACGATGATCGACCTGTCCGAGCGCAAGCTCTACGAGCATGCGCTACCGGAGCTGGAGTTGGCGCTGAACAAATGCCGCAAGGATCTGGGCGGCGCCTTTCCGCAAAAAGTCTGCATCTTCTTCGGCATCGGCCCGTCGAAGATATGGGATCGCTTCGCCAAGCTTCTGTTCGACTGGTTCCGAGCGCCGGCGCTGGAAGTCCACATCACCGACAGCGCCGAATGGGCGTCGATCCGCAAGATCGGCTTCCATCCGCTGGCCAGGATGACCGAGGAGGAAGAAAAGCGCTTCCTTCAGTGCCTCGAGACCTACACCAACCGCGAATGGCGCGACACCAAGGGCCGCACGCCGGCGCGCTACACCTTCGCCACGCTGGTCGATCCGCATGAGGAACTGCCGCCGTCGGAGATTTCGTCGCTGCGCTATTGGGCCAGGATCGCCGAAAAGATGGGCGTCGAAATCGAGCCGATTACCAAGAAGGATCTGGCCAAGCTCGCCAATTACGACGCACTGTTCATCCGCGAGACCACCTCGATCTCCAACCATACCTACCGTTTCGCCCGCCGCGCCCAGCAGGAGGGTATGCCGGTCATCGACGATCCGCTGTCGATGATCCGCTGCACCAACAAGGTCTATCTCAACGAGTTGATGACCTACAACAAGGTGCCGGTGCCGCCGACGGTGATGATCGCCGGCACGTCCGACCTTGAGGTGGCGGCGCAGACGCTGGGTTTCCCGCTGGTGCTGAAGATCCCGGACTCGTCGTTTTCGCGCGGCGTCAAGAAATGCGCCACCTTCGAGGAGCTGAAGACGCTTGCCACCGAATGGCTGGAGGATTCTGACCTTCTGATCGCACAGAAATTCATTCCGACTGAATATGACTGGCGCGTCGGCGTGCTCGGCGGCCAGCCGCTGTTTGCCGTGCACTATCTGATGGCCAAGAAGCACTGGCAGATTGTCAACCACAAGGCCAATGGCAAGCCCGACCAAGGCGGCATCAAGACCTTCACTCTGAAGGAAGCGCCGGCCCATGTCGTGGAGACGGCGGTGAAGGCGGCGCGCTGCATTGGCGATGGCCTCTACGGCGTCGACCTCAAGGAGACCAAAGACGGTGTCTTCGTCATCGAGGTCAATGACAATCCCAACCTTGACCATGGCTGGGAGGATTCCGGCGAAAAAGATGAGGTCTGGGTGCGGCTGACGCAGTGGTTCCTGGAGCGACTCGACCGGCCGGGGCGGTAGACTTACCGCTCGCACCGTTCACGGGCGCAAATGAGGGGGGCGGTTTGTTCAGATATATTTACCTGATAGTTTGGTCGACTGTCCTGATGCTATATGTTAGGATAGTGATTTCGGATGTTATTTTCTATTCGCGCATAGGTTGGGATTTTGGTCGGGATAACCCGCTTAAGGAAAGTAACGAATTTTATTGGGGAGAAGGAAAAGATCCATTTCACAGAATTGGAAATAAAACTAGAGTTTTGGTATTTCACCCGTTAATAACTGCGTTCCTTTCGACTGTGCTCTACGTGCTAATTTTTCTATTTTAGATTACAATTTACGTCCGGCCTGTCGCACTCAGCCTGATTGCCTGATCCCTGCGCGCGACTCCAGCAAGCGAGCGATATCCGCCGCCTTCGACGGTATGCCTATCAGGTAACCTTGGGCCTCGACGCAGCCTTCCTTTCTCAGGAACTCAAGTTGCGCTTCGGTTTCGACGCCTTCGGCGGTGACGGTCGTTCCAAGCTGCGCACCGAGCCCGATGACCGTGCGCACAATCGCGGCCGTGTCGCGGTTGTCGATGTCGCGGATAAAGGAGCGGTCGATCTTGATCTTGTCGACCGGGAAGCGGCGGAGATAGCCGAGCGACGAATACCCGATGCCGAAATCGTCCAGCGCGATACGGACGCCGAGATCGCGCAACTGCCTGAGCGTCTTGAGCACTGTATCGCTCTCGTCCATCAGCACTGTTTCGGTGATTTCCAGTTCAAGCCGATTGGCCGGCACGCCGGAAAATGCCAGCGCGGAGATGACGCTGCGGGCAAAGGTGCCGCTTTTGATCTGCACAGCCGAGACATTGACCGCGATACGCAGCCCATGCGGCCAGCCCGCCGCAACCGTGCAGGCTTTCCTCAGCGCCCATTCTCCCAGCGGCACGATCAGCCCAATCTCTTCGGCGACCGGAATGAAGTCGTCTGGCGGCACCAAGCCGCGTGCCGGCGAGTGCCACCGCATCAGGGCTTCGGCGCCGACGATTTCGCCGGAGGCGATGTTCATGATGGGTTGGAAATCGAGCTCGAATTCCCGCCGTCGCAGCGCTGCCTCCAGATCGGTTTCGAGCGCGCGTCGTGCCCGCACCATCGCATCCATGCCGGGCTCGAAGAAACGATAGACGTTGCGTCCTTCGCTCTTCGCCCTGTAGAGGGCCATGTCGGCGTTTTTCAGCAGCGTGTCCGCATCCCTGCCGTCATCGGGGGAAAGGGCGATGCCCACGCTGATGCCGACATGCATGTCGCGGCTTTTGTCGCGAAAGGGTTTTCCGATGATGTCGACGATGCGTTTTGCCAGTTTTTCCGCATCGCCAGCACCTTTGGGATTGAACTGGATGATGACGAACTCGTCGCCTCCGAAACGAGCGACCACATCCGTTTCGTTGCGTAGGCAACGTTGCAGCCGCTCGGCCACGCATTTCAGCAGCCAGTCGCCCGCCGGGTGCCCCCAGGTGTCGTTGACGGCCTTGAAGCGGTCGAGGTCCAGAGAGAATATCGCCAGGTCCGTGGCCTCGCCCAAGGCCTGGTCGAGCCGTTCGCGGAACATCGAGCGATTGGGCAGGTTGGTCAGAGTGTCGTGATGCGCAAGGTGGGTCATGCGCTCTTCGACGCGCCTGCGCTCGGTGACGTCGTCGAACGTTGCGACCCAGCCGCCGCCACTCATCGGCTGCCGTACCACCAAAAGGGTCCTGCCATCGGCAAGATGGCGGTAGGTCGACCGCATTTCCCCGGCTTGAAGGCAGGCTGCGGTTTTCGAGATTTCGCCGTCGATATCGATTTCTGCATAGATACCCAGGCGGGCGAGCTGCTCGAGCGCGTCGCGGTGGCTCATGCCAAGCGGAAAATCGGCCGGCGTCACGTGGTAGAGTTCCAGGAAACGTTCGTTGCGGACGATCAGCCTGCCGTCGGCATCATACATCAAAAGGCCTTGCGACATGTTGGCCAGTGCTGCGTCGAAGCGGCGGTGCTGCTCCTTCAGCTCCTGCTCGGCACGCCGTTGCTCGGTAATGTCCTCATAGATCGACACCCAGCCACCCGAAGCCAGCGGCCGGTGCGAGATGTTGATAATGCGGCCATCCGACAGCGTTTCTTCGTAGGTCGAGGGTTTCGCCCGGTCGATGTAGGGCTTGCGGATGGCGTAGAGTTCTTCGGCGCTGTGCGAGGCGACACCGATGTCGACGCTGTGCTGAAGGATGTCGAAAAACCGGATGCCGGGCTGCACGATCTCGGCGTTGAGGCAGAAGATGCTGATATAATTGCCGTTGCAGATGATCATGCGCTCGTCGGCATCGAACATGCACAAGCCATGCGACATGTTCTCGACGGCGGCCGAAAAACGATCATTCTGCTTACGCAGTTCGTCCTCTATCCGCGGCAGGCCTACGCCTTCGGCCCTCCGTCCGCGGACGGGCGAACCAGCCTTGACATGAGCGACGGACATGAGGCGTGCCTGCAGACCGTGATCGAACAAGGCACTGTTATCCCTTCCGGTTAATTTACCGTTTTTCAGTCGGCGGGCTGCACCGTTTGGCGCCGTGATTTCTCGATGGTCGCATACCGTTTGAGGAACGCGTCTTGCGCCCAGGTCACCGAACGCGGGGTGAAATCGAAGCGGTCGGCATTGAACCCGCGCGGCCGGCCGAAGAATTCGGTCGCCTCGGCGGTCGAAAAGCCGGCAAGCATTGTCGCCTCGAAATAGGCGGCGATCTGGTCGGCGCGCTTGATCTCCTTGCGCAGCTCTGCATCTGGTTCGACCGGCAGCGAAAAGCGCAGGTGGATGGCGCGCTGCAGCCTCAGTTCGCACTCCTTGTAGCTGCCGCCCATCACCGATTTGAACGGTGAGATCATGTCGCCGATGACATATTCCGGCGCGTCGTGCAGCAAAGCCGCCAGCCGCGCATCGGGCGGAGCGTCCGGCACCAGCTCGCTGAAAAGCGCCTCGACCAGCAGCGAATGCTGGGCGACGGAAAAGGCGTGGTCGCCGCTGGTCTGGCCGTTCCAGCGGGCGACGCGCGCAAGCCCATGGGCGATGTCCGAAATCTCGATGTCGAGCGGCGAGGGGTCGAGCAGATCGAGCCGCCGGCCCGACAGCATGCGCTGCCAGGCGCGCGGCGGCGCGCCGGGACGATCGGCCGCCATCAGGCCCCCTCCGTGCCGACGGGTTCCTGCGGGCCAGCAGTTTCCGGCGGAAAAGTGAACTTCGCCCAGGCGGGGATGGTGAGCGACACAGGGACATCATCCGCCATGATCGGCTGGCCGGCGTCGAGCGCTGCCTTGACGCGGTCGATACGGGCTACGGCGAGGCCTGTCTTGCCGGCGGTGGTGCCAAGCGTGCCGACCGGTCGCCCGGCAACGGTCAGTTCGGTGCCAGGAGCGGGCAGGGGCCGTTCTGCCCTGGCGATCAGCACCCGCCGTCTGGCAGTGCCGCGATGCTGCATGCGCGAGACCACCTCCTGGCCGACATAGCAGCCCTTCCTGAAGCCGACGCCGCCGGTCTCGTCGAGCAGCACATCGTGCGGGAAGGCATCGCCGAGCTGGTAGTCGCTGCCGCTCTCGGCGATGCCATGGGTAATACGCAAGCCCTGCCATGCGGCGAGGTCGCCGTCGTCTGCACCGCTCCCATAGAAGCGGCTGACGGCCACATCGCTGAAGCGCGCATCGGCAACCCTGGTTGAATCAAATTGTAAAGCGGTTGAATCAATGCCCCAGGCAACAGCGACAAGCCCTTGGTCGGCCTTGGCAATTTCGACCTTGGCGCGCAATTTGTAGAGCATCAGCCGGCGCACAAAATCGTCGGCGACATCGGCGCGACATTCGAGGTGGAAGGCATTGTCGCCGGCGCGCGAGATCAGGAAATCGAACAGGATCTTACCTTGCGGCGTCAAAAGCGCGCCTGGCTTTGCCTGGCCGGAAGCAAGCGTATCGAGATCGGTGGTGAGGATGTTCTGCAAAAAATGCTCGGCATCCGGGCCTGACACCGAAATGAGCGCACGGTCTCTAAGCAGGGAAAAGGGCATGGGCTGGAAAAAACCTGATCTTGCAAAACGGTCGGCCTTTACGTAAGCCGGCGACACTCCCCCCGCAAGAGACCGGATCGGCATGGCCACGACCTACGACCTCATCCTGACAGGCGGTATCGTGGTCAACCACGATGGCGAGGGTCGGCGCGACATCGGCATCAACGGCGGGCGCATCGCGGCAATGGGCAATCTCGGCCAGGCGTCGGCAGGCGAGACCATCGACTGCCGCGGCCTGCACGTCCTGCCGGGCGTCATCGACAGCCAGGTACATTTTCGCGAACCGGGGCTGGAGCACAAGGAGGACCTGGAGAGCGGCTCGCGCGCGGCGGTGCTCGGCGGCGTCACTGCTGTGTTCGAGATGCCCAACACCAACCCGCTGACCACCAGCGAGGCAGCCCTTGCCGACAAGGTGCGGCGCGCCACCGGCCGCATGCATTGCGACTTTGCCTTCTGGGTCGGCGGCACCCGCGAGAATGCGAGGGATGCCGGCGAGCTCGAGCGGCTGCCGGGCGCGGCCGGGATAAAAGTTTTCATGGGCTCGTCCACGGGCGACCTCTTGGTCGAGGACGATGAGGGCGTCGCCTCGATCCTGAGGAACACGCGCCGTCGCGCCGCTTTCCATTCCGAGGACGAATTCCGGCTGCGCGAGCGGCTTGGCGAGCGCATCGAGGGCGATCCGTCCTCGCATCCGGTGTGGCGCGACGAGATCGCGGCTCTGCGCTGCACCGAGCGCCTGGTGCGCATCGCGCGACAGGCCCGCGCCCGCATCCATGTGCTGCATATCTCGACCACGGAGGAGATTGCCTTCCTCGAACAGCATAAGGATGTCGCGACCTGCGAGGCGACGCCGCATCATCTGACGCTGAGCGCGGATGATTACGCTCGGCTTGGCACGCTGATCCAGATGAACCCACCGGTACGGGCAGTGCGCCACCGCGACGGCATCTGGCACGGCGTTGCGCAAGGTATCGTCGATGTGCTGGGTTCCGACCACGCCCCGCACACGCTGGCCGAGAAGGCAAAACCCTATCCGGCCTCGCCGTCGGGCATGACTGGCGTGCAGACACTAGTGCCGATCATGCTGGATCACGTCAATGCCGGCCGGCTGACGTTGCAACGTTTCGTCGACCTCTCCAGCCACGGTCCGCAGCGCATCTTCGGCATGGCCAGGAAAGGCCGCATCGCCGCCGGCTATGACGCCGATTTCACGATTGTCGATCTGAAGCGCCGCGAAACCATCACCAATGCCCAGGCCGGCTCCAAGGCCGGCTGGACGCCTTATGACGGAAGGAAAGTGACTGGCTGGCCGGTCGGCACAGTCGTGCGCGGCCGGCGCGTGATGTGGGAAGGCGAGATCGTCACCCCCAGCCAGGGCAGAGCGGTGGAGTTTTCGGAGGCGCTGGCGGTCTAGGCGGGCTTGTGGGCAGGGAGGGTGATGCCGCTCAATCCCCTGCGACGAAGAACGTCCACTGTCCGGCGGGCGTGATGCCGACGCGGTAGAAGATGTAGGCGCCGAACTGCTTCATGCTGTCATAGTCGCCAGCGGTGACGATCTTGAAAAGCTCGACCCGCTGCCTGGCGTCGAGCTTGTCCAGCGGCAGCGCGAAGAAATATGGCCAGACATAGAGCTCCTGCGGCGTGCCGGCATCGACATGGACATAGCCGGCATTGAGCACCTCTTCCAGGATGGCGAGGATCTCTTGGCCTTCCGCGTCGCCCGAAAGACCTTTCAGGAAGGTGATCGGGTCGCCTTCGATCTCGCTCAGCGACAATTGAGTCATCGTGTCGCCCTTGCCGATCAGTGGCCGGAGCCTTTCGATGTCGCCGCTCTTGCAGGCCTCGACGATCAGATCGTGCATGCGCCTGACCGGCTCCGGCAGCTTGCCGAGATCATAGACGACCTCGGGCAAGGGTTCATCCGGATCGGCATGCGGATTGGCCATGCCACCATCGTTCGTTGGTCCCTCTGGTTCGACCTGTTCCGGCTCGTCGGGCTGCGTCGGCTGGCTGGCCGCGGGCGGCGGCGTGCCGAGCGGGTCGGGCATCGGCACCGTCGTTCCGGGCGGCGATATGTCGTCATCGGCGGGCGGCGCGACCGGCGAAGGAAGGTCCTCGCGCTTGATTTCACTCAGCGTATAGGCGGGGCTGCTTGCGAGGCAAAGCGTGAGCGGAGCCGCGGCGCAAAAAGCAGCGAGCCGGATGCTGAGGGCCAAGCCACGCGGCTGGCCTGACATCGAAAAATTCACCGCCTGCCTCTCCATGATTCCCGGGCCCTTAGAGGAGCCCCAGGCCCTTACAGGTGCCACAGGCCCCTTACAGGTGCCCCGGCCCTTACAGGTGCCCCGGGGCAATGATGCCCAAGCGGCACGTCCTCGTCAAAGAGCCTGATGCCGGTTCAGTGCCGCAGCCGTCCTGGTTCGAAGGCCCCGGCTATCACCTTTTCTCGCATGCGGTCGAGCAGGGCAAGGGCTGAGGTCTCGCCATTGGCGCGCAGCATTTCGCCGAAGGCGGTTTCGAGGGCCGCCTCGGCGATGATTTCCGGCTCGATTCCGGCCGAAAGCCCTTCCGCCCAGGCCTCGCTGTGGCTTTCCACTGCGGTCAGGCGCTTTTCTTCCCTGACCAGCGCGTCGATGTCGTTGACGCCATGTTCCATTGCGATGTCCACCCCTTTTCAAGCGGCGATCCGACAGATGCGGATCAGGCTTGGGCTGTCCTTTTTTACACGCAGGTTAAGTAAGTACTTGTAAATACGACATTTCTAGGGTCGCTTCCGACAAGTCTCGTCGCGTTTTGTAAACCTGCGCTCGATCCGATTCAAAACTTAGCCGATTAGGCCGGCGAGCGGGACGAAAACCTTCAGTTTGAGTTAATTCCACATCCGCGCGGTAACGTTTCGTTAATACCGTTGCAGAAGTGCAACACAAGGATTGCACTAAGATGCCACCGGACACAAGCAGGCCGGACACAAGCAGGCAGGTGTCAAGGTCAGTTGCCGTAGCGCGAGGCGATGTCGCGCGACAGCGTCTCGCCTTCCTTCATGTAGCGGCTGATGGCTTCGGTCGCCGAGGCGGTGCACTGCGTGTAGGTGCTGCCGAACGAGCGGTAGCCGCGGTTGAAGCTGGCGATGAAGCGGGCGCGCCGCTCTGGGTCCGGGTTTTCCGAAGCAATCAGCTTCTCCATCTCGACCCGCCACTGGTCGCCCTTCTCGCCGCATAGATTACGCAGAAAATGCAGCGACCCCAAAACCTCCGCCAGCCGCATCAGCCCCGGCTCGAATGGCGACTCGGCGGCCAGAGCCGGCTGCGGCCCGATCGCCGTGCTGGCGGCGAGGCAAGCTGCAAGGAAAAACGAGGCGCGGATCATAAGTCCTTGTGGCGAAACATACTGTCGCCTGCAAGGCGATTTTCGAGGCTATGCCCCTTCGTTCCTGAGCAATCCGTCGGCAACGGCAAACACCGAAGCGGCAAGCGGCAGCGCCGTCATTTCGCTGAGCGTATAGAAGGCGGCGGTCTCGGCGTCGTCGCTGGCCACGGGCTCGCCGCCGGCATAGGTGGCGCCGAACACCGTCAGCAGATAGTCGACCGGGTGCCCGTCGCTGTTGCCATCGATGTGGATTTCCCGAAGGAGGCGGTAGTTGTGCGCCTGCAATCCGGTTTCTTCCAGCAATTCGCGTTGCGCGGCTTCCTCCAGCGTTTCGCCGGCCTCGACCTTGCCGCCTGGAAACGCGTAAAATCCTTGCGAAGGCTGCCGCGCCCGTTTGACCAGCAGCACGGTGTCGCCGCGGACGATGGCGACTGAGACAGCCGGGAGTATTTTACGCATCTCGTCCATGGATCTCCGATCGTCATTTGCTGTGTCCGTTGTGGACCGGCCGGCGAGAAGAAGCATTAGCGGTTGCGCAACGCCGGTTCCATCGCCACCTTCGCATCCGACCAACTCAACGAGTTTTTAGCTTATGTGCGGACGCTTTGCCTTGACCGCCACGCCGGACCAGACCGCCGCTTTTCTCGGTCTGGCGGAGCTGGAGGATTTTCCGGCCCGCTACAACATCGCGCCGACGCAGCCGGTGCTGATGGCGATCGCCGGTTTGCCGAAGGCGCCAGGCTCGAATTTGCCCGACCGCCAGCCGATGCTGGTGCGCTGGGGGCTGATCCCGGCCTGGGTGAAGGACACGCGTGAGTTTCCGCTGCTGTTCAACGCCCGCTCGGAGGGAGCAACGGAAAAGGCCTCGTTTCGCACCGCTATGCGCCATCGCCGCGCTTTGGTCCCGGCCTCCGGTTTCTACGAATGGCGTCAATCAGGCGGCAAGAGGGGGCAGCCCTATTGGGTGCGGCCGAAGCATGGCGGGCTTGTCGCCTTCGCCGGGCTGATCGAGACCTATGCCGAGCCGGGCGGCTCGGAAATGGACACCGGCGCCATCCTGACCGTCAACGCCAATGCCGACATCGCCCATATTCACGACCGGATGCCGGTGGTGATAAATCCGCAGGATTTCGCCCGCTGGCTGGATTGCCGCACGCTGGAGCCGCGCGATGTGGCCGACCTGCTCAGACCGGCACAGCTCGATTTCTTCGAGGTTGTCCCGGTTTCCGACCTGGTCAACAAGGTCGCCAACACCGGACCGGAGATTCAGGAAAGGGGCGTCGTGGGACCGGAGCCCGAGAAGGCCAGGCGCCAGAAGCCCGGCGCGGACAACGGGCAGATGACTTTGTTCTAGCTGCTATTTTCCTGGCACCTTTCGGCACCCTCATTGCCGGCGCATGGCGTCGGCTGACGTCACATCAGGCAGCGCGCGGCGATGTGATCTTCTGCGCCGGCTTTTTCTTCTTCGCGGTATGGAGAAGGGCGGCGACGATCGCGGCCGGGCCGATCGCCCGGTATTGGTTGGCGAGCGCCGGTTGCTTGGCGCTGCTGGAGTCCTGCTTGGTTCGGGGCATTTTTCTCTTCCCTGGTAACGTCTTCGTGTCCGCGTTTGCTGGTCGAATCCGACCAAATCGTGACATCTGGTGATCTAGCCGGCGAATGTTTCATGACTGTGCCGACATGTTTAATAAAATGTTTCACCGCGTCATTACCTGTGATCCAGCGACTCTTTTGCCGAAAGTTGCGACTTGACGGCAACACTGGGTGAAGCGATAAAGCCGCTCATGAGAACGTCTTTCGCCATTTGTGGCATTTGCATTATTGGCTAGCCTCGCGCTGGTCCGGACGTTTTCGCCTATCTTCCTTCTAGAGTGGACAAACGCCCCGGCCAGCAGGCTGGAGCCTGATTTGCGTCCCGGCGCTAGGAAGGCCCCAGCTCAAACAAGAGCATCGCACCGGGAAGGCACGGAATGTCTGACGCATCGAAGGGCCTGCGCCTCTACAACACGCTAACGCGGACAAAGGAGGACTTCTTCCCGATCGATCCGCGCAATGTGCGCATGTATGTCTGCGGCCCGACGGTCTACGACTTTGCCCATATCGGCAATGCGCGGCCGGTGATCGTCTTCGACGTGCTGTTCCGTCTGCTGCGCCAACTCTACGGACAAGCGCACGTCACCTATGTGCGCAACATCACGGATGTCGACGACAAGATCAACGCCCGCGCCTTGCGTGATTTCGGCGGCGAGATTGCCTCGGGAAAACTGTCGCTGAACGAGGCGATCCGTCGGGTCACCGAAAAGACCGCCGACCAGTTCCACAAGGATGTGGCGACGCTCGGCTGCCTGGAGCCGACAGTCGAGCCGCGCGCCACCGAATTCGTCGAGCCGCGCGCCGACGGCAAGGCCGACATGATCTCCTTGATTCAACGCTTGATCGAACGCGGCCATGCCTATGTCGCGGCGGGCGAAGTCCTGTTCGACACCGCCTCGATGCCGGACTATGGCCAATTGTCGAAGCGCAATCTCGACGAGCAGCAGGCCGGCGCCCGCGTCGCCGTCGATGCGCACAAGAAGAACCCTGGCGATTTCGTGCTGTGGAAGCTGTCCTCGCCGGAAGAACCGGGCTGGGACAGCCCGTGGGGCAGGGGCCGGCCGGGCTGGCACATCGAGTGCTCGGCGATGTCGGCCGCCTATCTCGGCGAGGTCTTCGACATCCATGGCGGCGGGCTCGACCTGATCTTCCCGCACCACGAGAACGAGATCGCCCAGTCGCGCTGCGCCCACGGCACCGAAACGATGGCCAAGGTGTGGATGCACAACGGCTTCCTGCAGGTCGAAGGGCAGAAGATGTCCAAGAGCCTGGGCAACTTCTACTCGATCAACGAGTTGCTGGAGACGGAGACCTTTGGTGGCCGCAAATGGCCGGGCGAGGTGCTGCGGCTGGCGATGCTGATGACGCATTATCGCGAGCCGATCGACTTTTCCGTGCGCAAGCTGGAGGAGGCGGAAAACACGCTGCGCAAATGGAAGCGGGCAGCGGACCTTGCGCCGGCGGCGGCAAAGCAATTGCCAGTGGACGTGGTGGAAGCCCTGTCGGACGATCTAGCAACCTATTCTGCGTTCCAGGTGCTGACGCAGTTGGCCGGCGAGGCGGCAGAGGGCAACGATGCCGCCGCTTCGCTGAAGGCGTCGCTATCGTTCCTCGGCTTCGATGTCGGCGCGGCCAAGGTAGATGAAGGCGAGATCGCCAGGGCGATCGCCAAGCGCCTGGAACTGGTCGCCGCCAAGAACTGGGCGGAGGCCGATCGCATCCGCGACGACTTGCTGGCGCAGGGTGTTCAGTTGAAGGACGGCAAGGATCCAGTCACCGGCGAACGCGTAACGACGTGGGAGGTCAAGCGGTGAGGATGGTGCCAAGCGCCCCCCTCTGGCCTGCCGGCCATCTCCCCCTCAAGGGGGGAGATTGGACGTCACTTCGGCTTTCGCCAATCGCCTACGTTGATGATTGGGCGCTGTCGGCGAAGCCGCCGATCTCCCCCCTTGAGGGGGAGATGGCCGGCAGGCCAGAGGGGGGCACACTGCGATGACGCATTTCCCGGTACCCGCCAACAACCGCAGCAATGCGCGCAAGATGCGCAGGGCTATGACCGACGCCGAGCTGAAGCTTTGGAATGAGATTAGAGCGCACAGGCTGATGGGACTAGCCTTCAGGCGCCAGATGCCTATCGCCGGCTACATCGTCGATTTCGCCTGCCCCACCAAAAAGTTGATCGTCGAACTCGACGGCTCTCAGCACGCTCGGGCCGAAGCTTCAGCATCCGACGCTGCGAGAACAGCTAAGCTTGAGGCGCTGGGCTGGATCATCCTGCGCTTCTGGAACGACGACGTCATCCGCGATATCGACAATGTCTGCCAGCACATCGTGATCGAGGCCGGTCTGGCCCGTGCCGAAATGCCGGCCGACGAACATAGGAGGGAGGCAGTTCCATGATCGATCATCTCGGCATCACCGTTTCCGATTTTGACACCTCCAAGGCCTTTTACGACAAGGCGATGGCGCCGCTCGGTGCGTCACTCCTCTACATGGTGCCGCAGGAATATACCGGCGGCGCCAAGGTCGGGGGCTATGGCCGCGACCGGCCGGTGTTCTGGCTGCATGCCGGCAAGGACAAGCCGAAGGACCGCCAGCACGTCGCTTTCACCGCGCGCAGCCGCGCCGAGGTCGATGCCTTCCACTCAGCCGCCATCGCCGCCGGCGGCAAGGACAACGGCGCGCCGGGCCTGCGTCCGCACTATCATGCGAACTATTATGGCGCCTTTGTCTTCGATCCCGACGGCAACAATGTCGAAGCCGTCTGCCATGTTCCGGAGTGATCGATGATGAGCCTCGACAACAGACCGGTCTACACAGGCGGTTGCCAGTGCGGCGCCGTGCGCTTCCGTATCGAAGGCGCTCTGGGTGACGCCTCCGTGTGCCATTGCCGCATGTGCCAGAAGGCGAGCGGCAATTTCTACCTGCCGCTGGTGTCCGTGCGTGACGCAAAACTCGACTGGACGCGCGGTGAGCCCAAACGCTTCCGCTCGTCCAATGCCGCATTGCGCGGTTTTTGTGCCGATTGCGGCACGCCGCTGACCTTCGAGGCGCCCGACGGCATCGCGCTCGCCATCGCCGCCTTCGACGACCCGGAGGAGATCGCGCCGACCATCCAATGGGGCATCGAAGCAAAACTCCCCTATGTGGATCACATCCACGAATTGCCCGGCGAGGACACGATGGCCGACGTCTCGTCGGCCTCCTATCTTGCCGATCTCGTCTCTTACCAGCATCCCGACCACGACACCGAACAATGGCCGCCGGAGGAAAGATCATGACCGAAACCGTTCGAACCGGCGGCTGCCAGTGCGGCGCCGTCCGTTTCCGTATCCGTGGGGCACTCGGGCGCCCGTCCATCTGCCATTGCCGCATGTGCCAGAAACAGTTCGGTTCCTTCTTCGGCGCGCTGGTGACGGTGCCGAAGGACGGCGTCGAATGGGTCCGTGAGGAGCCGAGTTATTTCCAGTCGTCTGTCAACATCGATCGCGGCTTCTGCGCCCGATGCGGCACGCCGCTGACCTACAGGCAGCCCGGCGGGCTCGAGATCGCTATCGGCGCTTTCGACGACCGTTCCGACCTCGCACCGCAGATCCAGGTCAATTACGCCGCGCGGCTGCCCTGGGTGGAGAAGATCTTCGACGCGCCAGTCCACGAGGATCCTGACTACTACACCCGGCAGGAATCGATCATCTCCTTCCAGCATCCGGATCACGAGACGGCCAACTGGCCGCAGCAGGGCCTGAAATTATGAGCAGTGAACTCCGCAACCTCTATCCCGAGATCGAGGCCTTCGAGTCCGGCATGCTTGATGTAGGCGACGGCCATCAGGTCTATTGGGAGCGTTCCGGCACAAGGGGTGCCAAGCCGGCTGTGTTCCTGCACGGCGGACCGGGCGGCACCATTTCGCCGAAGCATCGGCGGCTGTTCGATCCTAAGCTTTACGACGTCATCCTGTTCGACCAGCGCGGCTGCGGAAAATCGACGCCGAACGCCTCGCTCGAGGCCAACACCACTTGGCATCTGGTCGCCGACATCGAGCGCCTGCGCGACATGTGCGGCTTCGACAAATGGCTGGTGTTCGGTGGCTCGTGGGGCTCGACGCTGGCGCTGGCCTATGCCGAGACACATCCCGAGCGGGTCAGCGAATTGGTCGTGCGCGGCATTTACACGCTGACGCGCGCGGAGCTCGAATGGTATTACCAGTTCGGCGTCTCGGAAATGTTCCCCGACAAATGGGAACGCTTCCTGGCGCCGATCCCCGAGGCCGAGCGCGGCGACATGATGGCCGCCTATCGCAAGCGGCTGGTCGGCAGCGACCGCAAGGCACAGGTCGAGGCGGCCCGCGCCTGGAGCCTGTGGGAAGGCGAGACGATCACGCTATTGCCCGAGCCTGAAACCAGCGCCCCGTTTGGCGAAGACGACTACGCAGTCGCCTTTGCCCGCATCGAGAACCACTATTTCGTCAATGCCGGCTGGCTGGAGGAAGGGCAGCTGCTGCGCGATGCGTTCAAGCTGAAGGACATCCCCGGCACCATCATCCACGGCCGCTATGACATGCCGTGCCCGGCGCGCTATGCGTGGGCGCTGCACAAGGCGTGGCCGAAGGCGGATTTCCACCTGATCGAGGGCGCCGGCCATGCATATTCGGAGCCGGGCATCCTCGACCGGCTGATCCGGGCGACGGACCGGTTTGCGGGGAAATGATGATGGCTATTCGTGCTCTACGGCGCCCCCCTCTGCCCTGCCGGGCATCTCCCCCACTTGGGGGGAGATCGGCAGCTTCGGCCTTGCCGCTTGTCCTGCAACCTCGAAGGTTTGCGAAAGCAGACGGGACAGCCAATCTCCCCACCCGTGGGGGAGATGTCCGGCAGGACAGAGGGGGGCGCGACGGATCGCGGCCTTTCGGGCTATTGCCATGAAAAAACAACGCCTCTATCTCTTCGACACCACTCTGCGCGACGGCCAGCAGACGCCCGGCATCGACTTTTCCGTCGAGGACAAGATCGCCATCGCCAAGCTGCTCGACGAGTTCGGCATCGACTATGTCGAGGGCGGCTATCCCGGCGCCAATCCGACCGACACCGCCTTCTTTGCCGAGCACCGCACGACTAGCGCCAAATTCGTCGCCTTCGGCATGACCAAGCGGGCAGGGGTGTCGGCTTCGAACGATCCCGGGCTTGCCGCACTTGTTCAGTCGAAATCGGACGCAATCTGCTTTGTCGCCAAGAGCTGGGACTACCATGTCCGCGTCGCGCTGGGCTGCACCGACGAAGAAAACCTCGAGGCGATCAAGGCCTCGGTCGAGGCGGCGGTTGCTGCCGGGAAGGAAGCGCTGGTCGACTGCGAGCATTTCTTCGACGGCTTCAAGGCCAATCCCGATTATGCGCTGGCCTGCGCCAGGACCGCTTACGACGCCGGCGCGCGCTGGGTGGTGCTGTGTGACACCAATGGCGGCACGCAGCCCTCGGAAGTGCGCGCCATCGTCGAGAAGGTCATCGCCTCAGGCATTCCCGGAGACCATCTCGGCATCCATGCCCATGACGACACTGGCCAGGCCGTGGCGAATTCGCTGGCGGCCGTCGAGGCCGGCGTGCGTCAGATTCAGGGCACGCTGAACGGCATCGGCGAGCGCTGCGGCAACGCCAATCTGATCTCGATCGTGCCGACCCTGGCGCTGAAGCCGGCCTTTTCCAGCCGCTTTGAGACAGGTATTTCGGCCGAAGCATTGGCTGGGATATCGCGCCTATCCCGCGCCTTTGACGAATTGCTGAACCGTGCGCCGGAAGCGCAGGCGCCCTATGTCGGCGCTTCCGCCTTCGCCACCAAGGCAGGCATCCATGCCTCGGCGCTGGCCAAGGAGCCTGCCACCTACGAGCATGTGCCGCCGGAAGCGGTCGGCAACCGCCGCCGCGTCATGGTCTCGGACCAGGGCGGCAGGGCCAATTTCCTCGCCGAGCTGAAGCGGCGCGGCATCGACATGCCCCGGGACGACCACCGGCTCGATGCGCTGATATCAGTGGTCAAGGAGCGTGAGGCCGAGGGCTATGCCTATGAAGGCGCCGACGCCAGCTTCGAGCTTCTGGCGCGCAAGATGCTGCACGGCCTGCCGGAATTCTTCAGCGTCACCTCGTTCCGCTGCATGGTCGAGCGCCGCTTCGACGCCAACGGCCAGCTGAAGACGGTCTCCGAGGCGATCGTCAAGGTGATGGTCGACGGCGAGGAAAAAATGTCGGTGGCGGAAGGGCACGGCCCGGTCAACGCGCTCGATATCGCGCTGCGCAAGGATCTCGGAAAATTCCAGGACGAGATCGCCGACCTCGAGCTTGCGGACTTCAAGGTGCGTATCCTCAATGGCGGCACCGAGGCGATCACCCGCGTGCTGGTTGAATCGCATGACGGCACCGGCGCCCGCTGGTGGACGGTCGGCGTCTCAGAAAACATCATCGACGCCTCGTTCCAGGCGCTGATGGATTCGATCGTCTACAAGCTGATGAAGAACCGAGAGATGGCCGGGCTGGTAGCGGCGGAGTAAGATTGAACCATCAGCGAAAGTCCATTGATCCATCAGAACTTTGCGATGGTCTTGGCACGGCGGCTGGCGCATAGCGTTGGGCCATGGCCACGCAAGCAATTCAGCTCGAAGCAGACTCAAAGGCCCGGCGTGGCTTTCTGCTGGCGCTGGGCGCCTATCTCCTGTGGGGGTTGCTGCCTTTCTACATGAAGGCGGTCGCGCATCTGCCGCTGGCCGAAGTCATCGCGCACCGCATCGTCTGGTCTGTGCCGATCGCTGCGGCCGTTTTGGTCTGGGCCGGCCGCACGGCGGACTTCAAGGCCGCAATCCGTTCGCCGCGCATCATTTCGATGGCGGTGCTGACGGCAGCGCTGATTTCAGTCAACTGGGGCATCTATGTCTGGGCTATCGCGGTCGACCGTACCATCGAGACCGCGCTAGGCTACTACATCAACCCGCTTGTCAGCGTTGTTGTCGGCGCGCTGCTGCTCGGCGAACGGCTCGACCGGCTGCAGATCGCGGCGGTGGTGCTGGCGGCGATCGCGGTCGCAGTGCTGACGATCGACGCCGGCAAGCTACCCTGGGTATCACTGGTGCTGGCGTTTTCCTTTGCCGCCTATGCCTTCTTCCGCAAGACGCTGCCAATCGGTCCGAGCCAGGGCTTTCTGCTCGAAGTGCTGTTGTTGTCGGTGCCGGCGCTCGGCTACATCATCTTCCTCATCGTCACCGGGCAGGACCATTTCGTCTCCAGTTCCCTGGACGATACGGCGCTGCTGATCGGCTGCGGCCCGGTCACCGCCATACCGTTGCTGCTGTTTGCCTTCGGGGCCAAGCTGCTGCGTCTCTCCACCATCGGCATCATGCAGTATATCGCGCCGACCATTGTGTTCCTGATCGCCGTGCTGATTTTCGGCGAACCCTTCGGCAGCACCCAGGCCATCGCCTTCGGCCTGATCTGGACGGCGCTGGCGATCTATTCCTGGTCGATGTTCCGCGGTCGCGAGATCCGGCCGGCAGTGCGTTAGGGGGATTTTCGATGTACTTGCTGCACATAGCAAACAAGAATTATTCCTCGTGGTCGCTGCGGCCCTGGGTGCTGATGCGGACATTGGACGTCTCCTTCGAGGAGCGGCTGACTCCGTTTCCGACCGGATCGAGCTGGAGCCTCTACCGGCCGTTCTCGCCCAGCGGCCGCGTACCTTGCCTGATCGACGACGGCTGGGCGGTTTGGGATTCGCTCGCCATCGCCGAATATCTGGCCGAGCGCCACGCCGGCGTCTGGCCTGCCGACGCGAAGGCGCGAGCCTGGGCGCGGTCGGCTGCGGCCGAAATGCATTCGAGCTTCACCGCCTTGCGCGGCTCCTGTCCGATGAACTGCGGTGTCCGCATCGCGCCGGTGCCGATCTCCGATGAGCTGAAGCACGACCTCTTCCGTCTCGGCGATCTCTGGGACGAAGGGCTGCGCCGCTTCGGCGGACCGTTCCTGGCTGGCGATCGCTTCACCGCCGTTGACGCCTTCTTTGCCCCGGTGGCGTTTAGGGTTCAGTCCTACGGACTGCCTTTCGAGGGCGCAGCTGCCGCCTATCCGGCGCGATTGCTTGCTCTGCCGGCGATGCGCGAATGGTACGCGGCAGCCCTTGCCGAGACGTGGCGCGAGCCGAACCACGAAGCGGAGGTGCGCGCCGCCGGCACTGTCGTCGAGGACTTTCGCGCAACCTTGTAACGGTTGCCGCTACATCCCGCGCCCCAGCCGCCTGACGAACAGGTAGACGACCGCCGCGACTGCCAGCGATATCGCCGACGCCACCCAAAAACCCATCGGCGTGTCGACCAGCGGCAGGCCGCCGACATTCATGCCGAACAGGCTTGAGATGATCGTCATCGGCAACAGCACCGCCGTCATCACCGACAGCATGTAGAGCAACTGGTTCGACTGCGTCGTCAGCTTGGCCATCAGCTCGTCCTGCAAGAGCCGGGCACGCGCCTGCAATTGCTCGCCGTCATGATGCAATGTATGAGCGCGGTGCGAAAGCCGTGCCGCCATGTCGTTGATTGTGTCGGGCAAATCGTTGCGATGCGAATGGTCGAGATGACGGAACAGGCTGGTCAGCGTCGCCATCTGCCGGTGGATCACCACCAGATGCCGGCGTGCATCGACCAGCGCCTGCCGCTCATTGTGCCATGCATCGCAGACGATGCGATCCTCGATCCCGTCGAGCGTGTCGCCAAGGCCACCGAGCTCCGTCGCCATGCCGTCGAGCGACTGGCCCATGACAGCCTCGATGAGTTCGGCAGGAGAGCGGAATTTGCGCGACCCATTGTCGATCGCCTTACGGACATTGTCGACCAACTGCAGCGGTTGCTTGCGGCCGCCGATCAGCATCGTGTCGTTGAAAGCGAAGCGGAAATGGCCGAGCCCACGTGCCTCGGCTGAATAGTCGTGGCGCAGGTCCGGCAGATCGCCATAGAGCCAGTCGCCCTCAAGGTCGATATGGCAGCCATGGCCGGCCGACAGGAAGGCATCGCGCACCGGCGGCGGCAAAGCCTGATCGGCGGCGATCTCGTGGCGGGCACGCATGTCGGAAAGCTGATAGCTGCGCCATGTCCAGTGTGCGGCGGCCGGGTCTTTGGTTCGCGTGCCTTCGGCGGTGAAGTGATAGATGAAGAACAACCCATGCTCGTCGGGCAGGTACGGCGACAAGTCGGTGCCTTCCGGGTTGAGGGCGATGTTCATGGTCGCTTGGCCAGCTTTTTGAAAACAACGCCGCGCGGCCGCAGCGGCCGGTGATTCCTAGCACGGGCGCTCCCGGTTTCGTGTGACGGTTTCTTGACAGTTTGACCGTGGTCCGAGGCGCACACACGAACGCCGCTGTTTGGAGGCAATTTGGAATAATACGTCGTTGACTGGCGTTTACGCAAAGAGCACGACGCAAATCCATGCGGAGGACGTCCGATGCATGCCGGCTTCCCACGAAGCATATTCATAGCGGTATTGGGAGCCGTCATGGCGAGCTGCGCCGGCTTTCCAGCGCAGAAAACGGAGGCAATAACCGGCTATGGCCCCAACCCCACTTTACCGAAGCCAAGACCGACGCTGATTCCGACCGTCAACATCGCCGAGGCGAAAGGCTGGCAGGAGGGTGGTATGCCGACCCCGGCGAGGGGGCTGACGGTGAACGCCTTCGCCACCGGCCTTGACCATCCGCGCTGGCTGCATGTGCTTCCGAACGGCGACGTGCTGGTTGCCGAAACCAACGCCCCTGCCAAGCATGACGAAGGCTTCAGCCTTAGAAAGGTCTTCATGGATCTGGCTATGAAGCGGGCCGGCGCCGCGACCAAAAGCGCCAACCGCATCACCCTCCTGCGCGACACCAATGGCGACGGCGTTGCGGATGTGCGCAGGACGTTCGCGGAAGGCCTCAATTCACCCTTCGGTATGACGCTGTCCAAAGGCAAGCTCTACATCGCGAATACCGATGCGCTCGTCGCTTTCCCCTACTTCAATGGCCAGACCCGAGTCACCACGCCGCCGGAAAAGATCATCGACTTGCCGGCCGGAGACCTCAACCATCATTGGACCAAGGACGTGATCGCAAGTCCGGATGGACGCAAGCTCTATGCCACCGTCGGGTCCAACAGTAACGTTGGAGAAAACGGCATGGCCGCGGAGAAGAACCGCGCCGCCGTCCTTGAAGTGGATTTGTCCACCCGCCGCACCCGGGTCTTCGCCTCGGGCCTGCGCAACCCGAACGGGCTCTCCTGGAATCCTGAAACTGGCGAGCTTTGGGTCGCCGTGAACGAGCGTGACGAGATCGGCGACGATCTCGTGCCGGATTACATGACCTCGGTTCGTGACGGCGCGTTCTACGGCTGGCCTTACAGCTACTACGGACAGAACGTCGACGAACGCGTCAAGCCGCAGCGCCCCGATCTCGTGGCGAGGGCGGTCAAGCCCGACTATGCCCTGGGTTCGCATACCGCCTCGCTGGGACTGACTTTTTCCAAAGGCGCGTCGCTCGGTCCGGCCTACGGCAACGGCGCCTTCGTCGGCCAGCACGGCTCGTGGAACAGAAGCGTGCACAGCGGCTACAAGGTGATCTTCGTGCCGTTCCGCGGTGGTAAACCGAGCGGTCCCCCGAAGGATGTGCTCACTGGCTTCATTGGGCATGATGGCAAGGCGATGGGCCGTCCGGTCGGCGTTGCTATTGATCAGACCGGCGCACTGCTCGTCGCCGACGATGTCGGCAATGTCATCTGGCGGGTAGGGCAGTAGGGCAGTAGGACAGTAGGACAGTAGGGCAGTAGGGCAGTAGGTAGGGCAGTAGGGCAGTAGGGCAGTAGGGCAGTAGGGCAGTAGGGCAGTAGGGCAGCGCCTCATGAGCGCGGCATGCACTACATACTGCCCTACTCCCTTACTGCCTTACTCCCCTAAAGCTTGTCGATTACCGACTGCACACCCTCGGTCGGCGCATCGACCGACGATCCAGCGACCATGATGGCGGCGACGATTGCTTCGGGGTCGTCAACCACCAGCGGCTTGACCCGCTGCGCGGTGTGGATGAAGCCTTCGGCCATCATATGGTCGAGCAGCGCCAGCATCGGGTCCCAGAATCCCCCAACATTGCCGAAGACGATCGGCTTGCGATGATGGCCGAGCTGCGCCCAGGTCATGATCTCGATAATTTCCTCGACCGTGCCGATGCCGCCCGGCAGCGCCACAAAGGCGTCGGATTTCTCGAACATGGCGTGTTTGCGCTCGTGCATATTATCGGTGATCACGAGCTCGTCGAGCCGGTCAAGCGCGGTTTCGGTGGCCTCCCTGTTGATCAGGAAGCGCGGAATGATGCCCGTCACCTTGCCGCCGGCTCGCAATGCGCCTTCGGCAACGGCTCCCATGATGCCCCTGGTGCCGCCGCCATAGATCAGACGCAGGCCGGACTTGGCAATCGAGCGCCCGAGCAGGTGCCCGGCCTTGGCATAGGTCTGATCGCGGCCCGGCGATGAGCCGCAATAGACGCAGACGGATCGAATCGTGTTCATGAGATGATTGGTGATTGGGTCTTTATTCGTGGTCAAGCCCGGGGCGGGCTTTTTCTTGTCTGCCCGTTTTTCTTGTCTGCCCGTTTTTCTTGTCGGTATGGGCAAAACAGGCTAGACCGGCATTAGGTGGCTAAGGGCAGGGAAATATGGCAATTAATCCATTGAAGGCGTTTTTGTTCGCCGCCGGCGGCTCCGTCGCCGCGGCGGGAACAGCCTATGTGT
>NZ_RZTA01000040.1:7898-47893 GCF_004023115.1 Mesorhizobium sp. M6A.T.Cr.TU.017.01.1.1 | reverse complement strand
GTGCCGGACAGGTCGTCCGGCAGCAGGCCGACATGGCGCATGGCGTTGATCGGCTCATAGGAGGCGAGTTCGGCGATTGCAGACGCCTCGCCGGCGACGTCGATGTCGAGCGCGCCGATCACCGGCGGGCGGTTTGCCGCCTTGACCGTCATCGTGCCGTTGCTCGCCGCCACCGTGCGGCCGCTGACCATATAGACGTTGCCCGAGGAGAGCCTGACGTCGACGTCGTTGCCGTGGAATTCAACAACGCCGACGGCATCGCGTATAGGCGGAATGTGACCGGCCGTATCGAAGCGCGCTCCTTCGATCTGGAAACGGCCGAACACTTCATCGGAAGATAGCGGAATCCCGTTGCCCAGGCGCCCCGGCACAACCTGGAACTGCAGGCTGGCGTCAACGACGCGGCCGCCGAACAGGTTCTTCAGCACCCAAAGGCGGGCGTTTCGCGCGGAAAACCAGGGCCACAACTGCTTGACATGCGAGACCGGCATGTCGTGGACGTTGAAGGCAACGGATATGCCCGGCACCTTTGCCTCAACGAACTCGACCGACGCCGTGCCCAGCGCCTCGCTGGCTCCCCCGGACCTGATCCCGATCTGCTCGGCCACGAGCTTATGGCTCCTGGTCTGGTAGACGCCGGCGACGCGGGCGATGAAATCCAGCGCAGGTTCAGATGATTCCAAAGGCGCCAGCGTCGAACGGTCGCTGGTCAGGTCGTAGCGATAGGACGGCTCCTCGCCCGTTGTTCCAGTCGCCGGCTTCGGCCCGATCGAACCGGCGAAATCGAACGTCGAGCGACCGGTCCTCACCTGCAGCCTGTCCACCTGTATCTTGTTGGCGCCGGCGACAAGCGTCGCATCGAGATCGACATCGGCTGGAAGCATCCCCGCACGCGGGCCGAGATCGAGCACGGAGCCGGCGAGCGACAACGAGGCCGTCAGCCGCGACGCGTTCTCGCCGGATCCTTCCGATCCCGCCAACTTCAAGGCAATCGCGCCCAGCTTCCCGCCTGGCGCTGCCGCGGCCTTGCCGGCCTCCGCCATCTCGACGCTCGCATCCAATGCCGTCACGAGCCGCGTCGTCGTATCGCGGGTGGCTGTGGCAGCGACGGTGAGTGCCCTGCCGTCGACATCCGCGTAGGATGAAAACTCCATGCCGCCCGGCCCCGACTGCGCAACGGTGGCGTCGGTGATCCGGACCAGTTTGACCGCGCCGGCCTCAGGCAGAACGAGGTCGACATTGCTGAGGTCGATCTGGCGCATCGAATCAACCTGCACCGTGTCGAGCGCGCGGTTGAGGTTGGCAAAGACCGCATCGGATAGTCTTTCCGGATCGATGAGGCCGTCGTCATTGCGCAGCGCCGCCGTCCAGTCGCCAGCAGTCGGGATCGCCGCCATCATGATGCGCGCGTCGGAAATCCTGGCGCTGGTGAGCCGCACCTCGCCGGAAAGCAGCGGTATCAGCCTTATGCCGAAGCGGACCCGTCCGGCATCGGCCATCGGCTTGCCGTCGGCGGTCTTGAGGCTGACGTCGCTGACCTGCAGCGCGATGAAGCTCGATCCGTCGAGCGTGAGACGGGCCGGTCCGACCGCAACATCGACGTCGACGCCGGCCAATTTCTCGATGGCTATTTCCGCCTCGGTCCGCAGCCGCTCGGTGCCGAAACCGGAAATGCCGATCGCATACACAGCGACAGCGGCCAGCAGCACGAGGGCCACAAGGCCGGCAAACAGCCGTGCAAGAACACGAACGCCGCGGCCGATCGACGCTTGGCCGAGCGGCGGCACGCGGCACGCGGACGGGAAGGCCCCCAGGTCGGTGATCTCATCACGCCTGAATCTGATCTTCTCGTGCTGCGGCTGCTCCTGATCCACGCAATTTTCCGTTGAACGAACTCGACCGGTGGACGAATCCCGGTTTGACATTATATCGATGCGGCTTGGCGCGTAACCACAAACAAGGGCATCGATATGGCTGATCTCGACGTCGGCGAGCTTGCGCCGCAATTCGAACTTCCCCGAGACGGCGGCGGATCACTCAACCTCGCGGCATTGCTGGGAAAGCCGGTCGTACTTTACTTCTATCCGCAGGACGACACCACAGGCTGCACCAATGAGGCGATCGGCTTTTCGCAGTTGAAGCCGGAATTCGAAAAGCTCGGTGCCGTCGTGATCGGCCTGTCGCCGGACAGCGTCGGAAAACACGACAAATTCAAATCGAAATACGGCCTCACCGTCGATCTTGTCGCCGACGAGGAGCGCAAGGTGATCGAAGCCTATCGTCTGTGGGTCGAGAAGAAGCTTTATGGCCGCCGCTATATGGGCGTCGAGCGTGCAACGTTCCTGATCGGCAGCGACGGACGAATTGCCAGGATCTGGCGGAACGTTCGCGTCAAGGGCCACGCCGAGGCGGTGCTGGAGGCGGTGCGGGCGCTTTGACGGCAGCCAACGTGAGGCGTGAGACGCGCAAAATCTGCGCCTCACGCTAATTCGGGCACAACACATGGGTGTAAGGCGTTGCGCGCAAGCAACCGACCGTTAACCTTAATGATGTGTAATCAGGCTTGTCGTTTGGTGTCGTAACGAAAGCTTGGTCCCGTGAACGTAGCCAGTCAGTCAACGGTCTTTGGCAGGCGCAAGGAGCCCCACACGGTCATTATCGCCCGGGGCAACGAGATAAGGCATTTTACCATACGGCCATGGGTTGCCGCATTTTGCGGCTCCGCGCTGGCAGCGATGGCCATAGGCTATCTGCTGGCGACCTCCTACCTCGTGCTGCGCGACGACCTGATCGGCGCGACCACGGCGCGGCAGGCGCGCATGCAGCAGGCCTATGAGGACCGCATCTCCGCGCTACGCGCCCAGGTCGACCGGATCACCAGCCGCCAGCTTCTCGACCAGCAGCTCATGGAAACCAAGGTTGGCGAACTGCTGGAGCGACAGACCCAGCTCAGCCTGCGCCATGGCCGCCTCGGCCCGATCCTCGAACGCACCGAGAGCGACGTCGGAGCGCCACCTGCGTCCGCAAAGCCGGACAAACGCGCCGGCGGCACCGACGCCCAGCCGCAGGCCTATTCGGTTGCCAGCGTCGGCGCCAGTCTTGGCGGTGGCGACACCAGGCCGTTCTCCTTATGGTCGACCCGCTCCGATCCGCTGCCGAGCGACACGGCGGCCGATCGTGCCGACAGACTGTTCGTGTCGATCAACGAGTCGCTCAAGGCCATAGAGAGCCAGCAGCTCACCCGCATCACCGCGCTTGCCGACAACGCCTACAGAAACGCCGATGCGATTTCACAGGCGCTCGAGGCGGCTGGCCTGCCGGTCGACAGCGATTTCGGCAAGAGCGATGCCGGCGGTCCGCTGATACCGCTCGACAGTTCGATGATGTTCGACAGCAAGGTCAAAGAACTTGACGAGGCGCTGGACGCGCTCGACCGCCTGAAGACGGAGGCGCGACGGCTGCCGCTCGCCAATCCTGCCCCCGGCCGTTCGGTCACCAGCCCGTTCGGCGTGCGCACCGACCCGCTCCTCGGCACCGCCGCGCTGCATTCGGGGATGGATTTCAGGGCGCCGACCGGAATGCCCGCCAAGGTCACGGCGCCCGGTGTCGTCGTCAAGGCCGGCTGGAACGGCGGCTATGGCCGCATGGTCGAGGTCGACCATGGCAATGGCTTTGCGACGCGCTATGGGCATCTCAGCAAAATCAGCGTGACCGTCGGCGAGAGGCTCAACGCCGGCGACGTCATCGGCAAGACCGGCAGCAGCGGCCGCTCGACCGGCCCGCATCTGCACTACGAGATCCGCCACAATGGCGAAGCCATCGACCCGCTGCGCTTTCTGAGGGTCGGCAAGAAGGTCGCGCAGTATCTCTGATCTAATTCCCTGGCATTAGTTGCAGCCTATAGGTTGTACCTGCTTTTTGGGGCTGGCGGGACAGCACCCCCTCTGTCCTGCCCTCTTTGTCAAAAATTGGCATCTCCCCCACATGGGGGGAGATCGGCGGTCGTCCCGGCTTCCGCCAGTCTCCAACGGTTCATGAATGAGCACCGCGCCGAAGCTGCCAATCTCCCTCCTTGTGGGGAGGATGTCCGGCAGGACAGAGGGGGGCACTAAGGAACGCTACATAACCGGGATCGCGCGCAAAATTATTTTTGAATTCCATTTGACTGAATAAATATTCGGTGCGAACCTTATGTTTCCTAAGGGCGCAAGACATGGCACTGCGGGGGACCAATCAGGAATTCGGGCGGCCTTACAACAGGCGCATCGTCCTCGAATCCATCCGCCTCCACGGCCCGATCGCCCGCGGCGACATTGCTCGGCGGGTCGGGCTCACCGTGCAAACGGTGTCGACCATCGTTCGCGAGTTGGAAGAACATGGCTACGTTCTGTCCATGCGCGAAGAGCCGCGGGGGCGCGGGCTGCCTCCGGCGACCCTGCGGATCAACCCGGAGGGCGGCTACGCCGTCGGCATCCACGTCACGCCCCTCGGCATCAATGCGGCGCTGATCAATTTGAGCGGTGACGTGATCGAGAGCACCTACCGCGAGGCTCCCAGCGCAACGCCCGACCATGCCTTCGATCTGATCGGCGCGATGGTGCTTGAATTGACCGGATTGCGGCCTGGCGGTCGCGTTCTCGGCATCGGCATGGCGCTGCCCGGCCCTTTCGGCGTCGAATCGATGAGCTTTATCGGCCCGACGACGATGACCGGCTGGAAGGACGTGGCGCTTCGGGAACGGCTGGAGGCCTCGACCGGCCTGCCCGCGTTTTTCGAGACCGACATGGCGGCCGCGGCAATGGGCGAGCGCCTGTACGGCCTCGGAGCGGGATATTCCGAATACTACTATCTCTATTTCGGTGTCGGTCTTGGCGGCGTCATGGTGCATGACGGAAGCGCCTTGCGCGGCGCCTGGGGAAATGCCGGCGAAATCGGACACATCCCTGTCGTGCCGGTTGGCGAGCCGTGCCCCTGCGGCAATCGCGGCTGCCTCGAACGATACCTCTCGCTCGAGGCGCTGCGGCGCCGGAACATCAGCGACGCCGATTGGGTTCATGAAGTCGGGCCGATCTTCCGCAACGCCATCACCATCATCGAGAACCTGTTCGATCCCGAAACCATCATCCTCGGCGGACTGGCGTCCACCGATTTGCTTGAACGGCTGGCCGGTTCGGTTGCGAACCTTCCCAACTCGGTCTCGGCGCGAGGAGACCGCACGACGCCCCGTGTCACCGTCGCACGCGGCGGCCAGCATGCGGTGTTGCGCGGGGCCGCAGCACTTGCAGTTTCAGGAGTGCTTTCGCCGCGCTTCGGCCAGATATTCACCGCCGAGCGCGAACGCGGGCGAGACATCCTGCAAAGCAAGGGGATCGCGGCATGAGCGGAGCTCAGCCTGGCATGATCGGAACTCAGCCTGGCATGAGCGAACCCCTGCTGGTGCTCGACAACGTCACCAAGAACTATGGCGCCATCGAAGCGCTCAAGGGCATCAGCTTCTCGATCGGCAAGGGCGAGGTGGTGGCGCTTCTGGGCGACAACGGCGCCGGCAAATCGACACTGGTCAAGATCATCGCCGGCGGGCTGGAGCCGACCTCCGGCCGCATGCTGTTCGAGGGAAAGGAATTCCTCGCCAAATCTCCCGCCGAGGCCAAGGCCGCGGGGATCGAGACCGTCTACCAGGACCTCTCGCTTTGCACCAATGTCGACGTGGTCGCCAATTTCTTCATGGGCCGCGAGATCACCAGGAAATTTCTTGGCGTTCCCGTGCTCGACGAACCCGCCATGGAGCAAGTGGTCAAGAAGGCGCTGGCCAGCGCCGGCACGCGCATCCCCTCGCTCAGGACCAATGTCGAGCATCTCTCGGGCGGTCAGCGACAGGCTATCGAGCTCAACCGATTCGTGCATTTTGGCGGCAAGCTCGTGCTTCTCGACGAGCCGTTCGCAGCACTCGGTGTCGAGCAGACGCGGCGCGGTCTCGACATGATCCGCCAGGTGGCGAGCCAGGGTATCGGCGTCGTCATCATTACTCATATCATGCAGCAGGCCTTTCAGGTCGCCGACCGGATCGTTGTGATCCGGCAAGGTGTCGTGGCGGGCGATGTCGCGCGCAACAAAACAAGTCCCGACGCGGTGATCAACATGATCACCGGAGAGACGCTTGCCGGTGCCGGACCGGCTGGCTGAGGGACAAAATGAGGGGTCCGGCGCAAAAGGAGCGAACGACATGAAGAAAATACTTCTTGCTGTCTTCGGTATCCTGGCACTGGCCTTTGCCACGCTCACGCCGGCATTCGCCCAGTCCAAGGGCACCGTCTACTATATGGTGCCGACGCTACTCGACGAGTTTCAGACCGGCTCGGTGAGCGCTCTGGAATTGTTCCTGAAGCAGGTCGGCTACGAGATGAAAACGCTGAACGCCGATAACAAGACCGACGCTCAGCAATCGCAGATGAACGACGTCATCGCGCTCAAGCCGTCGGCGATCATTCTCGCCGCCGTCGATTTCAATGCGTTGAAGCCGTCCATCGAGGCCGCCCGAGCCGCCGGCATCCCGGTGGTCGAATTCGACCGCCAGATCACCTCGACACCGTCCGACTTCACGTCGGTGGCGGGAACGGTCGAGATCGGCTACGTCGCCGCCGACCAGGCCGAGAAGCTCTTGAAGGCGAAGAACGGCTCGGTGAAGGGGAAAATCCTCCAGGTGCTCGGCGATCCTGGCGATCCCTACACGCTCGATATCCAGAAGGGTTTCGAGGAGAAGATGAAGGCATTTCCGGACGTCAAGATC
Source organism: Mesorhizobium sp. M6A.T.Cr.TU.017.01.1.1 (assembly GCF_004023115.1). Classification (NCBI taxonomy): domain Bacteria; kingdom Pseudomonadati; phylum Pseudomonadota; class Alphaproteobacteria; order Hyphomicrobiales; family Phyllobacteriaceae; genus Mesorhizobium; species Mesorhizobium sp. M6A.T.Cr.TU.017.01.1.1. The sequence goes on along the minus strand of NZ_RZTA01000040.1, from coordinate 41,106 downwards.
ATCTCGGTTCCGGCCATGCAATGGGAAGCCAGCAACGCCGGCACCATCGTTGCCGACCAGATGCTCGCCAACCCGGATATCGACCTGATCTTCAGCCACGCCGCGCATCTCTCGGTCGCTGCCGTCGCCTCGCTCGAGGCCGCCGGCAAGAAACCGGGCGACGTTATGCTGATGAGCTCGAACGGTGCGCCGGTCGGCCTCGACCTGATCCGCAAGGGCTGGCTCAATGTCGAAGTCGAGCAGCCGCTCTACGCTCAGGCCGCCGCCGTCGCCATGTTCATGGACAAGGTCGTCAACAAACAGGAGATCAAGCCGGGAGAGTACGAAGTGCTCGGCCTGAAGTCGACCGTGACCAAAGAAGCCTGGGGGCCGAACATCAAGATCCCCGGCGCTGCGATCACCAAGGAAAATGTCGATAACCCGGCCTTCTGGGGCAATATGAAACCGCCCTCGGACACGGTGAAGCCGATCGAATAGCAAGGTCCCCTGGGGCTTCGGGCCAAGCTGGCCCGGAGCCTAACCGCTACAGCCCGGCACGTCAGAACGAACGCGCAGGGACGCTGCAGCAATTTTCAATCCGCGCACGATCCCGGAAAAATCGAATCGGTTTTCGGGGTCATGCGCCAGCCGGATCAGCACATGAATCCCCGCACGCGCCACGCCCTCGAGTTCGCCCTCGACAACCTCGTCTGGTTCATGCTGGTCTTCGTGCTGGTGGTCTTCTCCATTTTCATTCCAAACTATTTCCAGCTCGGCATCTTCGCCAACATCATAGAGGCGTCGAGCGTGCTTGGTGTCATGTCGATCGGCCTGGCGCTGGTCATCATCACTGGACACATGGACCTGTCGGTCGAGTCCGTGGCGGCGCTCGGCGCTATGGCGGTCGGCATCCTGTTCTGCTCGGCGGGTATCGGCCTTGGCGTTCAATTGCACCCGGAATGGCTGATGGTTCCGGTTTCGCTGCTGCTTGCCCTGATTGTCGGCGGCATCATCGGCGTCATCAACGGCTATTTGGTCGTGAAAGTGAAGATGAGTGCTTTCATCATCACGCTCGCGTCCTACATCTGGGTGCGCGGCCTTGTGCTGGTTATTTCCGGCGGCCGCTCTGCGCAGGACCTTGCGCCGGCGATCCGCTGGTTCGGCATTCAGCGGCTCCTTGGCCTCCCCCTCACCGCTTGGATCGCCATTTCGTGTTTCGTGGTCTTCTCGCTGATTATGGCCAAGACACCGTTCGGCAGGCATCTCGTCATGATCGGTGGCAACGAGACCGCAACCTTCCGCGCCGGCATCCGCGTGAACCGCAACCTCGTCATTGCCTTTGTTCTCGCTGGCGCCATAGCCGGCCTTGCCGGCTGGCTGCTGGCGATCCGCACCTCCGGCGCCACCGCCAATCTGGGCGTCGGCCTGCTGTTCAACGCCTTCGCCGCCGTCGTCATCGGCGGTGTCAGTCTGAAGGGTGGCGTCGGCACTTTGCCCGGCGTCTATGCCGGTGTGCTTTTGCTGTCGGCCATCAACACGGCGATCAACCTCATGGGCCTGCCGGCCAACTTCACCCAAGTGATCCACGGCATGCTCGTGCTCGCCGCCGTGCTGCTCGACGCATTCAAGCAAACCATTCGCCAGAGGCTGGCATGACTGGCCGTCTCGAAAACAGGGTCGCGCTGATCGTCGGCAGTGCGCGCGGCATCGGCAAGGGCATCGCACAACGCTTTGCCGAAGAGGGCGCAAAGCTGGTCCTGGCCGATACCGAGGTTGAGGCCGGGCAAGCGACCGCGGACGAACTCGGCGCCGCCTTCATTTGTACCGACATCTCGCAGATAGCCGATGCAGAGGCCGCCGTGGCGCTGGCCCTCGACCGTCACGGCCGTCTCGACATCCTGGTCCAGAATGCCGGAATCTACCCCTGGCAGCTCATCGAGAACACCAGTCCGGACGACTGGGACCGGGTCATGGCCGTCAATCTGCGCGGCACCTTCAATGCCACTCTTGCCGCGCTGGCGCCGATGAAGGCGCAGCGCTTCGGGCGCATGCTCTACACCTCGTCGATTACCGGCCCGCACGTCACCAGCCCCGGTCACGGCCACTACGCCGCCAGCAAGGCCGGCATCAACGGCTTCATCCGTTCGGCGGCGCTGGAATTCTCCGGCTACGGCGTCACTGTCAACGGCGTTGAGCCCGGCAACATCCTCACCGAAGCAATCCAGATGCACCGCGGCGCGGCCTATATCAAGAACATGCAGGATTCCATTCCACTCGGCCGGCTCGGCAGCCCGCGCGACGTGGCCAATGCCTTCCTGTTCCTCGCCTCGGACGATGCCAGCTACATCACCGGCACGACCATCGTCGTCGATGGCGGCCAATTGCTGCCCGAGGGCAAGGATTTTCGGCTCCTTCCGCCGTGATCCTCGATTTCGGTGACGGTTTTTCCTGCGGCCGGCAACAACAGCCGATCATCCGGCACTTGCCATGATCTGTCTGAAGACCGGTGATGCGGGCAAGGACGCGACCGGCCGCGAAGACGACCCGGATCTACTCGGGCCTTCACCATCTCCTACCAGGTCCTCCAACCCGATCTGGCCTTCGTCATCGATGATCCCGAGGGTGCCTGCGGCTATCTCCTTGGCGCAGCCGACACAAATTCCTTCAATGCCAGCCTGGCCGCAAAGTGGTATCCCGACCTTCAAGCACGCGTGGCCGACCCTGGACCCGATAGCTCCCGTTGGCGCGGTAGCGATTGGGCGCGGCATCGGATCCATCATCCCGATTTTTCTGTCCCGCAAGCGCTCGCCGTCTATCCCTCGCAAGGCCATATCGACCTGTTGCCGCAGGCGCGCGGAAAAGTCATCGGCAGGCGAGCGATGGTCTTTCTCGATCAGCGCCTTGCCGCCTGCGGCTCAACCGGGCTTTGCCTTGAAGTCATGCGGCGGAATATTGACGCGCTGAACTTCTACAAGGCTGTCGGGTTCAGGGCTGAGGCCTCGCCAGACGTTCCGCGACGCCGACGAAGCAAGGCCGCGCCAATGCACGAGGTTCGCTACCAAAACTTTAACATCGGTTTACCCGAAGTTGGTACAGCAACGCTGGTTTCATCCGTTCAAGCAAAGAGACTGCCCTTGCCGCAACACCACAGCTCTCCTTTGGTCCGGAAACGCGGTGGACGGGACTCCGATGGCGGGAGCCGCGCTTGAGCGTAATTCGCGCCTTTGAGGGTGCCGATCTTCCTGCAGTCGCGGGCATGTTTCAACGCGTGCTGCGCAAAGAACGGACCGAAGCGCCGGCCGCGCTCATCGAATATATGAGACGGTTTTATCTGGAGGCGCCGGGTTGCGGAGGCGATCTGCGGTCGCTTGTCCATGTCAACGACGCCGGCCGCGTCTCTGGGTTTGTCGGCGTTCACGTATTGCCGATGCAGTTCAACGGCCGACAATTACGAGCCGCCATTTGCAGCTCGCTCATGGTCGAGGATCATGAGCGCGACCCGATGGCCGGCGCTCGCTTGTTGAAAGCTTATTTGGATGGTCCGCAGGACATCTCCTTCAGCGAGACGGCCAATGATATCTCCACGAAGTTGTGGACCCGGCTGCGCGGCGTGGTCCTGCCGCAATACAGCCTTGACTGGGTACGCGTAATGCGGCCGTCGACCTTTGTGCTCGGCCTTTCCGCCAGTCGCATGAAGCTTGTCCGAATGCTCAGTCCGTTTGCCCACGCCCTCGACCGATTTTATTGCAGACGAATGAAGTCGAGCGAACGACGCTGGTCCGGTGTGGCGGCGGACGGGGCAGGCCACGGAGCCTTTCGGATGTCCGAAATCGACAGTCACACATTTGCCAAGCTGATCGAACCGTTGACCGCCCAGTTCGCCCTGCGCCCGGCTTGGGCGGAAGGCCTACTCGATCATATCCTGACCGATGCGGCACAAAAGACGGATCTGGGCGAGCTTGTCTACGTTTCCGTGACATCGCCAGTCGGCACCAATGTCGGCGCATTCGCCTATCACGCACGGACGGGTGAAATCGGTCGCGTGCTGCAGATCCTCGCCCTCCCCGGCCAGGCGGGTCCCGTCATCGACTGCCTGATCGATCATGCCACCGCGCGCGGCATCAGCGGCCTGCGCGGACGCATTCAACCTGCACTTCTGGAAGCAATGCTTGGGCGACGCATAGCTTTCCTGACCGTTGCCTCGACCGTGGTGCATTCACGCGATCCCGAGCTTTTGGATGCCATGAAGAACTCACAAGCTTTCCTGAACGGGCTTGCGGGCGAGCAGTGGAGCCAGTTGATCGGCGGCCGCTTCACCTGAAGCGCTCGCCGTGGCCGGGTTGGAGAGGCAGGTCAGGTACCGACTTCCTACACCTCATCAACGAGTTGCGGGCGCAGGTGCAGATAGCGCGTGGCTTTTCGCTTGGCGGTGATGTCTGCCCAGACGCGTTCCACTTGTGAGGCGTCTAGTCCCGCCGCCTGCCCCACCACTTCGGCCGCCACGCCTTTGTTGAGGCCGCAAAGGCAAATATCCATGCGGTCATAGGGAAGCGAGAAGTAGAACTCCTCCTGCGTCTGCGCCAGCGAGTAGGTATCGGTGGTAGGCGGCCGGTTGCGGATTTCGTCGGGAACGCCGAGATAGGCCGCCAGCGCATAGACCTGCGTTTTATAGAGATGTGCGATCGGCTTGACGTCGGCCGCGCCGTCACCGTTCTTGACGAAGAATCCCTGATCGTATTCCAGCCTGTTCGGCGTTCCAAGAACGGCGAAGTTCAGCCGATCGGCATGATAGTATTCGATCTGCTTGCGGGTGCGCTGTTTCATGTTGGTGGCAGCGACGATCCCGAGATAGACCGGCAGCGGCATTCTTATTTTCGTCTGCTTGCCTTTGGGGTCCTGCACCACCAGCGAGGAAATATTGTAGCCCTCGCTCTCGAGCGCGTTCGCGATCACGATCTTCGAGGCCCAGCCTTCGCCGTATTCCGGGACCAATTCGCGGATGAAGGCGTCGCGACGCTGGTAGCAGCCCATGGCGCGCAGGGTCGGTCCGATATCCTCCACAATAGCCTCGACACCGAACGTGTCGGCGACAAGGCGGCCGAGCCGCAGACTTTCCGGATCGGAATCGTTTTCCGGCATGAACAGGCACAATACATTCTGAGGCCCGACGGCGCGCGCTGCCAACGCCACCGAAACGCTTGAATCGATCCCGCCCGAAAGACCGAGCGTGAGGCCCCGCTTGCGAATACCGCGCAACTGCTGGCGCAAAGCGGTCACGATCCTGTCCGTTTCGGCGCCGGGGTCGATAGCCAGAGCCTGCGCCAGAATGGCCTGCGCGTCCTCGCTGGGGCGAACACTCATTGCGCGGCCTCCATCATCTCTGCAGCAAGCCGGCGGCTGACCTTGCCCGTATCCGTCTTTGGCAATTCCGCGCGGAATTCTACGAGCTTGGGAACCATGAAATCCTCGAGATGACGTGCGCAGTGGCGCATGACATCCTTTTCGCTGAGCGTCGGGTCCGAGCGGATGACAAGTGCGCCGATCGCATGCCCGAGCACCGGATCCGCCACACCGACGACAACGGCCTCCGCGATGCCCGGATGAGCGTGAAGCACGGCCTCCACTTCCTTCGGGGCCACCTTCTCTCCCCGCGTCTTTATGATGTCGTCCTTGCGCCCGACGAAATAGAGAAAGCCGTCCTCATCGGTCCTGAACAGATCGCCGGTGTAGAGAACCTTCTCCCAGGGGTTCGGGCCAGGCCGCAGGGTCCGTTCGGTTGCAGCTTCGTTGCGCCAGTAACCCTGCATGACATGCGGCCCGCGAATGACCAACTCACCCGCAACGCCCGATGGCACTCGCTGCCCGTCCTCGTCGACGACGAAGGCTTCGGTGTTCGGAATGGCTATTCCGACCGATCCCGGCCGGCGATCGAGCTCCTCGGGCGGCAGATAGGTGCAGCGCTTGCACTCCGTCAGGCCATACATCGAATACAGCCTGACACCGGGAAAAAGGAAGCGCAGACGTTCTATGTGCGCCTGCGGCAACGCCGCCGCCGTATTCGAAATATAGCGAAGGCTGGGCAGGAAACCCGGCGTCAGGTCACGCATCTGCAGGATCATCGCTGCCATCGTGGGCACGAGCGGAAGACCGGTGACGCCCTCCTCGCGGATACGTTCAAAGACCGCTTGAGGAAAAGCGAAGGACTTTTCGAGCACGAGCGTGGCGCCGAGCCTGACAGCCATCAGCAACTGATAGAGGCCATAATCGAAGGTGAGCGGAAGAACATTCAAAATGATGTCGTCTGGCGCGTTGCGCAGATAGTTGGTGATGGAGTCCGCGGCCGCGTCGCTATTGCGGTGCGACATCATCACGCCCTTGGGCCGGCCCGTTGAGCCCGAGGTGTAGATGAGCATGGCCAGATCGACGTCGATGCCGCCGTGGTCGATCTCACTGGCTTCGAGCGTCAGGCAGTCGGCCAGGGATGTCGCACCTGCCGGGTATTGGTTATCGGCACCAGCGGTGGAAGCCACGAAGATGCCGGTCTTGCCGCTCGATCCGCACGCCTCCGCGACAACGGGCATCAGTTTTGCTTGCGTGAGGATCGCCGCAGGGTCGCAATCAGCGATGATGTAGGCAAGCTTTTCGGCCTTGGTGGATGCGTTGATCGGACTGAACGTCGCCCCTGCCTTGAGGACCGCGAAAATCGAAACCGCGGCCTCCCAGCAATTGTCCATGAAGATCAGGACCCGGTCGTTGCGCCTGACGCCGTTCGCGAAAAGGGCGGCGGCCAGGCGGCTCGAAAGATCGTCCAGTTCTTCGTAGCGCAGCCTTTTGTCCTTGGTGATCAATGCCGTTTTGGCGGGATGGGCAGCGGCCTTGGCGGCCAGGAGATGTTCGATCCGCATGGACGCTCCTCGCTGACTGCACCTACGCTGCCAGCGCTTCTGCTCTCGCCTTGATGAAGGACGAGAGGCGTTCAATCGAATCCAGATTGGCCGGCACAACGTCGGAATCGACCATCGCTATGCCGAAATCGTCTTCGATGAATGCCACCAATTCCAGCACGGCGGTCGAGTCGATGATGTCGTTCTCGATCAGCGAGTCCGTATCTGCAAGCTGGAATGATTTGTCGCCGAACAAGAAGTTGTCGACGATAAACGTTCTGACCTTGTCCTTGATTGTAACCATTTTACTTCCTTCCCTCTCAAGCTGCTCGTGCTGCGCCGACCTCTTGGCCGGTGAAATTCTTCTGCCACAGCTGCGTCGACAAAATGCCGACAAAGGCCGCGTTGTCGCGAAACCCGGATACTGGCTGAGTGCGGCATTTCTCATGGAGGCTCGCCACCGCCTTGAAGTTGAACAGTCCGCCGGCAGCGATGCTCGCTTCGCTCAAGCAGTCGCGTACATAATCCAGTTCTCCGGCTCCAACAAAGGAGCTTGCGTCCGGGGCTCGGTAAGGTTGTTTGGTGCGCTCCCGGATCGCCGTCGGAAGCAGCTGCTTGGCTGCCTTGCGCAGTATGTGCTTTTCCAACAATCCCTTCAGCTTCATCTCCGGCGGTAGTCTTGCCGCGAATTCCACCAAACGAGGATCGAGGAAAGGGAAACGTCCTTCGATACCATGCGCCATGGCCATGCGATCGCCTTGGCTGGAGAGGATATAACCCGGCAGAAGGAAGCGGGTTTCGAGATATTGTGCCTGATGCAGTGGATGCCACAGCGAAAATGCTTGCGGCAACCGGCTGACTAGGTCCTCGGCCGCGTCATAGCCCTTCAAGGCCGCACGCAGGTCACCGGAAAAGAAGATCTTCGCCGCAGCCGTGGTCTTGAAGCGCGGCCGATGCGAGAATAGCGGATCGTTGAGGGCAGTGTTGCTGGTGCCAAAGAATGCGGACAGGTACTCCACAGATTGCTGTTGCAGACCCGGCAGATAGGGATAAAGCCTGCGGAACAGCTGTGGCCTTATGCGCGATGCCGGCTGACGTCCGCAGAATCGGCGAACACGCGCTTCCTTAAAGACATCGTAGCCTGCGAAGACCTCGTCGGCGCCCTCGCCGGTCAGCACGACCTTCAGGCCAGCCTGGCGGACCAGGCTGGACAGCTGGTAGAGAGGCGCCGGGGCCGTGCGGATGATCGGCCGCTCGGCAAAGCGGATGACTTCCGGAAAGACACGAGCGATATCGCCGGGACGGCAGGCGATGGCTCGATGATGGGTGCCAAGTGCAGAAGCCATCTCGGTCTGGAAGGCGCTTTCGTCGTGCTCGGTGCTGTCGAACGTTACGGAAAATGTCTGCAGCCTCCGAGGAGTCATGCCGGCGGCAAGTGCCGAAACAAGGGATGAATCGAGCCCGCCCGAAAGATAGGAGCCGACCGGCACGTCGGCCCGCATGCGAAGTCTCACCGCATCGGTCAAAAGGGCCTGCAGTTCCTCGGCCGCGTCGTCCTCGTTCGTGACTTTCGACGGCTGGTCCCGATGCGGATAGTCCAGGTGCCAATAGCGTTTGACCGTGACTTGACCCTGTGTCGCGATCATCACGCTTGCCGGCTCCAGCTCGTGGATATTGTGGAAAGCCGTGCGCGGAGCAATCGGCGCCCAAAGCGTAAATATCTGATCGAGTGCAAGCGGATCGATTTCGGCCGAGACGCCGGGGACCTTCAGCAGGGCTTTGATCTCCGAGGCGAAGTAAAGCACTCCGTCCTTGCTCGTGTAGAACAGCGGCCGAACACCCATTCGGTCTCGTGCAAGCACCATGCGCCGATGCCTGTTATCCCATATCGCGAAGGCGAAATCACCGTTCAGGAGAGGCAGGCAGTCCTCGCCCATCTCGTCATACAGCTGCAGGATGACCTCTGTGTCGCTCGACGTGCGGAAGCGTCGGCCCTTGGCTATCAGCCCTTCGCGCAATTCCACGTAGTTGAAAATCTCGCCGTTGAACGCAATCGTCAAATTGCCTGACACGTCGGACATCGGTTGCTGGCCATCACCGATCCCGATCACGGACAGCCGCGCATGCCCGAGTCCAGCGTCGGGTGCTACAAATTTCCCTTGCTCATCCGGCCCGCGATGGGCGATCGCAGCTGTCATGCGCGCAAGCAAAGCTTCCGCATCCCGGATCGAACCGAAATAGCCCCCGAATCCGCACATTGCTACAACTCATATATCAGTAAGGCGCGAGACATAACCTCAATAATTTCCTCAAGCGTTAACCGGATAATCTCGGGTATCACATGGTTAACAACAATTAAAAACAAAGGTACTTTTTTATATTTTATTGTTTCGTCATACAGAGAAGTATATTTCAATGCTAAACGCAACTTTTGTTCGAGCAAGGGCGGCGCAGTCGATCCGCTCTGGTGAAATCTTGGACGCGTTGATATTCGAATTGACCGGCGGAGATGTCCGCAGGGAAAGGAGGGGTATTTCCGCCGGCTCAACTGGAACCTGGAAGAGTCATTTGGGTTCCCAGTGCTGCCTGACGCCATCCGGCCCTGATCTGTTCCCGTTTAGCCCGCAACAACCCTGAGATCGTGTTTGGTAGTCGGTCCCCGTGATACCATTCGGCCGCATGGCCTGTGTTCTATCGCCTTGACCGACTGGGCGCGCCGCATGGCTTCTAGGCATCGTTGACAGATGGCGTGCCATTAGGAACGACACCAAGACGCTGGGCGATCTACGGCATTGCAACCGCGGGTCGCATTTTTCCAAATAGAGCCGCAAACATGTTGGGATGGCGAGTAAAACAACTGATAGTTTCCACTGTGCTGGCCGTTGGCCTGGGCACTTCTTACTCAACTGCGTTCGATTTGGATGCGGTCGAGCGTCTCAGGTCCAAGCCCACATGCGCAGACTGCGACCTATCGGGCGCCAGCATAACGGGGAGCTATCTGCCGGGCGCGATCCTGACCAATGCGAACCTGACGGGCGCCGACCTCAAAGAAGCAAACATGAATGGTGCGGACCTTAGCGGTGCGAATCTCTCCGGCGCGGAACTATCTGGCGCCAGCCTAAATTACGCGAACTTGTCTGGCGCGAATCTGTCGAATGCGAACCTATCGAAGGCGAGCCTTTCTGGCGCAAACCTGTCAAATGCGAGCCTGTCAGGAGCGGTCTTGATTGGCGCAAGCCTAAGGGGCGCGCGCCTTGCGCAAGCTCAGCTGGCGGGCGCAAACCTGGAGGGAGCAAACTTGCATTTGGTGCTAAACTTAGATGCGGCGCTGCTTGTGGACGCGAAACTTTGCAACACAACAATGCCGGACGGCCGCATAGATAACAGAGGCTGCTAGGTGTTTAGTCCCGGCATTTGAGGGAGAGCGGGTGCCGTTTTGGATTTGCCTCCGAGTTCAATGAACCCGGAGGTGACTTCTGGGCGGAAGTTATTGATTTTATGGTGGGCGATGACGGGCTCGAACCGCCGACATCTTCGGTGTAAACGAAGCGCTCTACCAACTGAGCTAATCGCCCGCTCCGGGCCGGACCTTTAAGCAGTTAGGGCAAGCTTCGCAAGGCCAAATGAGCGCACAATGCCCTTGCCGCTGATCGGATTCGGCAACAAAATCCTGCCTGTCAAAAAACCTTCTCCTGTTTGCTGTTATGCTGTCCTGCTCCGCTTGACACCCGGCGGCTTACCCCTTATCCACCGCCCCAACGACGAACACGGCTGACACGTGCTCGTCTTGCGCGGGTGTAGCTCAGTTGGTTAGAGTGCCGGCCTGTCACGCCGGAGGTCGCGGGTTCGAGCCCCGTCACTCGCGCCATTCTTTTTTGAATGGCTCAAGTCCTTTCGTACAAAAAGTTTCAACTTTCAGTTTCCTGAGAGTTTCAACTTTTTGTACTCGTTGCGTCACAAGCCGGCCATATGCGTTTGAGCATTGGATTTTCCCAGATCCGGTTCCCACTTTTGGGCCCGGTTCCCACTTTGGGTCGATGCTCTAACGGAGAAGAAGCCTTGGACGCCCTGAAATCGCTCATCGAATCGCGCCGCTTCGACCTCGCGATCATGGTCCTGATCCTGATCAACGCCGTCACGCTCGGCCTCGAGACCTCGCCCGACGCGATTGCTGCTTTTGGCCCTCTCCTGACGGCCATCGACCGCGTAATCCTCAGCGTCTTCGTGCTCGAGCTCGCAATCCGGGTGATCGTCTACAGGACGCATTTCTTCCGCGATCCGTGGCGCATCTTCGACCTCCTCGTCGTCGGTTTCGCGCTTATCCCCGCGACCGGTTCGCTCTCCGTGCTGAGAGCGCTGCGCATCCTGCGGGTCCTGCGCCTGATCAGCATCGTTCCGTCGCTGCGCCGTGTGGTCACCGGCTTCATCACCGCCCTGCCCGGCATGGGCTCGATCATGCTGTTGCTCGGACTGGTGTTCTACGTCTTTGCGGTGATGGCGACGAAGCTCTACGGCTCGTCCTTTCCCGAGTTGTTCGGCGGCATACCGGAGTCGCTCTTCACGCTTTTCCAGGTCATGACTCTCGAAGGCTGGTCGGACGGCGTGGTACGCCCGGTCATGGAGGTCTATCCGACCGCCTGGCTGTTCTTCATCCCGTTCATCATCGCGACCTCGTTCACCGTGCTCAATCTGTTCATCGGCGTGATCGTTTCGGCGATGGAGGCCGAGCACGAGGCGGTAGAATCGGCCGACAGGGCAACGCTGCATAGCGATCAGGCCACCATCCTCGCGGAGATCCAGGCGCTGCGGGCAGAGGTCCGGGAATTGTCGGGCGTTCGCGGCTAACTAGCTGCCGCAGACCCAGCAGCAATTTAGGCGGCTTTCAAACTCAGCCGTGAAAGAGCCTGCCGCTCCATTTGCGAAGCGGCAGGGTCCCCCAGACTACCCCCCGGACTGCCGGGGCAAGGTTGGCCCCGGTATTGTTGTCCATGCAATTGCGGCGCCAGACCCAGTGACCCATTACGGGACAACTATGCCAATGGCACAAGACAGGTTTGCTGATTCACATTAACTGTGGCTAATATGTCACCCTTGGTCGGAACGGAACAAAGTTGAGAGCGCCGGTGAGGCTGCGCGGCCTCAACCCTTAGCCAGCAACGCCTCGACCTCCTGCAACGTCGGCATCGACGGTGCGGTGCCGGGCCGGGTGACTGAAATTCCCGCGACGGCGCAAGCGAAGCGGACTGCTTGAAGCGGCTCCACCCCTCTCGCAAGTGCTGCGGCCAGGCCGCCGTTGAAGGCATCGCCCGCGCCGGTGGTCTCGACCACAGGGCCGGCGTTGACCACGGGAACATGGTCGGAACGGCTGGCCGTGTGCAGCAGCGCGCCTTTTTCGCCAAGCGTGATGATCACCGCACCGACGCCCTTGCCGAGCAGGCTTTCGGCGGCGCGGCGGGCATCGTCGACGGAGGAAACCTTGATGCCGGTCAATTCCTCGGCTTCGGTCTCGTTGGGTGTGACATAATCGCAGAGCGTATAGATGCGCTCAGGCAGGCTCGCCGCCGGCGCCGGGTTGAGGATGGTCGTCACCCCTGCCCCGCGCGCGATCTCCAGCGCCCGCAGCGCCGCCTCGATCGGCTGCTCGAGCTGGGTGACGAAGACGCCGGCCGAGCGGATCAGGCCGGCGTTAGCCGCGATGTCGTCGGGCGAAATCAGCATGGCGGCACCGGGGCTGACGATGATGGCGTTGTTGCCGGTCGCCTCCTCGACGAAGATATAGGCCGCACCCGTATAACTCTGCGGCGTGTCGATGACGGCGCTCCTCACGCCGGCCTGCGCCCAGGTCTGCCTGGCCATATCGGCAAAGGGATCGACACCGAGGCGCGTCAAGAAGGTGACGTCGGCGCCAAGACGGCCGGCCGCAACCGCCTGGTTCGACCCCTTGCCGCCCGGGCCAAGCGTGAAGGATGTGCCAAGGATCGTCTCGCCCATGCGCGGCTGGCGGCTGGCGCGGTAGGCAGTGTCGGCGACGAAGACGCCCAATATGACGACAGGCTTGCCTGGCATCTCCCTACTCCGCGTTCGGCGGAACAACGCCCTTGCGGAACGCAAAACAGCCATAGAAGCGGCGCTCGCCGGTCTGGATGACGCAATAGGCCTTCTTGGCGCGTTGGTAGAAGGCGTAACGCTCGACCGAGATCATCGGCCATGGCTTGCCCTCGGCAGCGTCGATCTCCCTTTGCACTTCCTGTTGCACGGTGGGGATTTCGTCCGGCTTGCCGACGATCTCCATGCGGGCGGCCGCATCGTCGACGAAATTGTCCAACGGATAGAGCGACAGCACCGCCTTGACCACGTCCGCCGCCGGCGCGTCGATGCGCAGCAATCGGCCAAGCACGGTCTGGCGCGCCACCGAATCGGAGGGGAAGTTGGTGTCGGCGATGATCAAATCGTCGCCATGGCCCATCGCCCGCAGCGCCTGGAGCACGTCGGCATTGAGCAGCGGATTGATCCCTTTGAGCATGGCATTCCTCCCGAACGGGCTTTTTTTGATGTGAAGTTAGAGACGACGGCCGGTCTCTGAGTCGAAGAGATGGACCTGGTCGAGCCGTGGTTTCAGGTGCAGCGTGTCGCCCGGCTTGAAGTCGTGGCGCTCACGGAACAGCGCCACCATCTCGCCTTCACCGAAACGCAGGAAGACCAGCGTTTCAGAACCGGTGGGCTCGACCACGGAAATCTTTGCCGGCACGCCGTCGGGTTGGATTTCGAGATGCTCGGGCCGCACGCCGTAGACGACGTTGCGACCATCCTCCATCTTACTGTTCGCGGCAATCGGGAACGGCGTCCCGGCAATCTCGACGACGGGCTTGTCGCCTTTGCGCACCACACCCTTGAGCAGGTTCATCGACGGCGAGCCGATGAAGCCGGCGACGAACAGATTGGCCGGCCGGTCGAACAGTTCCAGCGGCGCGCCGACCTGCTCGATGCGGCCGTCGCGCATCACGACGATCTTGTCGGCCATGGTCATGGCCTCGATCTGGTCGTGCGTGACATAGATGGTGGTGGTCTTCAGCCGCTGGTGCAGTTCCTTGATCTCGGTGCGCATCTGCACGCGCAGCTTTGCGTCGAGGTTAGACAGCGGCTCGTCGAACAGGAATACCTGCGGGTTCCGCACGATGGCGCGGCCCATGGCGACACGCTGGCGCTGGCCGCCCGAGAGCTGGCGCGGATAGCGCTTGAGGTACGGATTGAGGTCGAGAATATCGGCTGCGCGCTTGACCCGCTCGGCGACCACCGCCGGGTCGGTCTTCCGCAGCTTCAGCGCAAAGGCCATGTTCTGCTCGACCGTTTTGTGCGGATAGAGCGCGTAATTCTGGAACACCATGGCGATGTCGCGCTTGGCCGGCGGCAGATGGTTGACGACGCGGTCGCCGATGGCGATCGTGCCGCCTGAAACGGTTTCCAGCCCCGCCACCATCCTGAGCAGCGTGGACTTGCCGCACCCTGAAGGACCGACCAGCACCACGAACTGCCCGTCGGCGATGTCGACGCTGACGTCGTGCAGGACCTTGACGGTTCCGAACGCCTTGGCCACATTGCTGATCGCGACTTGAGCCATGGGCCCCCCTTTCGTTGCGGTGAAGCTAAACAACGCAAACGGCTAGGGCAAGTCAGTCTTTTATAGATAAAAAACTCCATTCTCGTTGACACGGCACTTGGTTGTGAGAATAGTGAAAGGGCTCGGGTTATGACCCTGTTCCGGGCGCGCCGGCACGTTAGTCCGGACCACGGAAATCGGAGCGTCGCGGAAGGAAACTTGGGCCGCTATTTCTATGAGTCGCTGTTGTTGGGGAACACGTCCAGCGCTCCAAACATCTGAACGATCACCATTGAAATTCTGGGAGGAATAAAATGAAAGTCAGCCTTTACAACCAATTTATGCGCGCGGGAGCCACTCGCCGCGATGTCCTCAAGGGTGCGGCCAGCATGGCCGCGATCGCAGCGGCATCCGGCGCCGGGCTTGGCGCGCTGACGCGACCGGCCTCCGCAGCAAGCGAGCTGCGCGCGCAGATCCTGCAAATCCCCGGTGTCGGCAAGGGCCAGCCGACAGATGCCGACTTCCAGCAGGTCGGCGAGCTTTGCCTGGAGGCGACCAAGTCCAACGTCAAGGAAGGCGAGTTCGCCGGCGTCGAGCTCACCTTCATGGGGCTCAACAACCAGAACCTGCACAATGTGCTGTTTCGCGGCTTCCTGAAGCCGTGGGAGACCTATACCGGCGCCAAGATCAACTGGATCGACCTGGCGCAGGCGGACTACAACGCCCGCCTGCAGCAGTCGATCGCCACCGGCACCGTCGATTTCGACATCATCGAAATGGGCGCGCCGTTCGAAGGCGACGTCTGCGGCAAGGGCCTGACCTCCGAAATGCCGGACTGGGTCAAGGACCAGATCGACATGAAGGACGTCGTGGCCTATTTGCAGCCTCCGGTCGGCACCTGGGACGGCAAGCAGTATCGCGTGACCGTCGACGGCGACGCGCATAACTTCAACTACCGCACCGACGTGTTCGCCGATGCCGACCTCGCCAAGGCGTGGAAAGATGGCGGCGGCGAAGGCGAATGGGGCGTGCCGAAGACCTGGCAGCAGGTGCAGGCCGTGACCAAATTCCTCAAGGGCAAGCAGTTCCAGGGCCAGGACGTCTTTGGCTATCTCGACGCGCCCAAGGCGTGGGGCGGTTTCGGCTTCTACTTCCTCGGCAGCCGCGCCAGCGCTTATGCCAAGCATCCCGACGACAAGGCCTGGCTGTTCGACGCCGACACGATGAAGCCGCGCATCAACAATCCGGCCTGGGTGCGGGCGATCCAGGATGTGATCGACGCGCTTCCGTCGGAACCCGCCGACCAGATCAACGCCGACCCGAACACCACCGCCTTCCAGCAGTTCCTGGCCGGAACCGGTTCGATGGTCACCTGGTGGGGCGACGTCGGCTCCAACGTCAAGACCAACGACTCGTCGGTCGTCGGCGATGTCACCGGCTTCTCGATCCTGCCGGGCTCGGACGACGTCTACAATTCCAAGACCGGCCAGTGGGACAAGCTGGCCAGCGGCCCGAACTATGCGCCGAACTGCGCCTATCTCGGCTGGGGTGTCTATGTCATGGCCCGCGTCGACAGCGACGAAAAGAAGAAGAAGGCGGCCTGGTCTGCCGCGGCGCATCTCGGCGGCAAGGACCTGTCGCTCTGGTGCGCGGCATATCCGTCCGGCTTCCAGCCATACCGCAACTCGCATTTCGACATTCCGGAATGGGTGGCGGCCGGTTACGACGAGGCGTTCATCACCTCGTATCTCAAGTCGGAAGCCGACAGCTACAACCATCCGAACGCCGCGATCGAGCCGCGCATCCCCGGCATCTTCCAATACTACAGCGCCGCCGAGGACATTCTGGCCAACACGTTCGCCGGAAAGATGAAGGCGCAGGAAGGCGCCGACGCCATCGCAGCCGCCTGGGAGAAGCTGACCGACCAGATCGGCCGCGAAAATCAGGTCAAGCTCTACAAAGCCTCGCTCGGCATGTAGGCTGAGACTGTGGTGAACCGTGGTCCGGCGACGCGAAGCCGCCGGACTGCACCTAGACCGGCGAGCCGGTCATTAAAGCATTTAGTGAACGGACGAGACGCGTGGCTGACCAGACCTTGCCCACGAATGCGTGGCCGGCAAACGCCGCTCCATCCGATCTGATATCGCCGGGCCGCAAGCGGCTCGGCCGGGCCTTGATGGCTATTGCGACGCTCGGCCTTCTGGCGGTGATCGCAGTTCAAATCCTATACAAGACAGAGGTCGACACCATCGGGTTCGAGACCTGGCGGCCGGTCGTCTATGCCTATGTGCTGTGGGGCGTTGCGCTCGGCATCGGCCAGGTGCTGACACGCGGCGAAGACGGCCAGCGCGCGCTGTTCCTGCTGCCGGCGCTGCTGTTCACCATCGCCATGGTGATCTTCCCGACACTGTTCGGCTTCTACATCGCGCTGACGGACTGGAACCTCAGTTCCTTCTCCGGCCGGAAGTTCAACGGGCTCGACAATTTCTGGCAGATGCTGGCCGACCCCTATTACCGCAACGCGCTGTTCAACATGGTGCTCTATGTGCTCGCGGTGCTGGTCGAATATGTCATCGCCTTTGGCCTCGCACTGCTTCTCAACGCACAGATCCGGGCACGCAAATTCTTCCGCGTCGTCTTCCTCATGCCGTTGATGCTGTCGCCGGTCGCGGTGTCATGGATGATCGGCAAGTCGCTGATGGAATACCGGTTCGGGCCGGCCGCGGCGCTGGCGCGCCAGCTCGGCTGGGAAAACCCCGCCTTCTTCTCAAACCCGATCACCGCCCGCATCTCGATCATGGTGCTGGATGCCTGGACGTTCATCCCGTTCATGATGATCATGCTGCTGGCCGGCCTTCAGGCGATGTCACGCGAGGTGCTGGAGGCGGCCAGGGTAGACGGCGCCAGTGCCTGGCAGACCTTCTGGCAAGTCACCTTCCCGCTGATGCTGCCGGTGTCGGTGACGGCAATCATCCTGCGCATCATCTTCAAGCTGAAGCTTGCCGACATCATCATCACCGTCACCTCGGGCGGCCCGGGCGGCGCGACCGATTCCGTGTCGAGCTTCATCTACCGCGAGTATCGCGACCGCTCGAATGTCGGCTACGGCACCATGCTGGCGATGGCCTACCTGATCATCATCATCGTGTTCGTGACGTGGCTGTTGAAATTCGCCAACCGCTTCGTGCGCAACGTCAATTGAGGCGGCAACATGAGCGTTCAGACCACTGAGTACGCCGCTTCCGAAATCCGCTCGCCGGCGAGCTTTTTCGCCAACCGAGTCTTCATCTATGGCGCGCTGGTGTTCTGGGCCTTCATCTGCCTGTTCCCGATCTACTGGACGATAACCACCTCGTTCAAGACCGCGGTCGACGTCACCCAGGGCCATCTCATCCCCTTCGTCGACTTCCGGCCGGACTGGAAGGGCTGGCGCTCGCTCGGCCTGTCGCCGGATGCGATCTTCCGGACCTCGACGGTGCGCGACGAATTCATCAAGCGCTTCATGAATTCGGTCATCACTTCGGTCGGCGCATCGAGCCTCGCCATCGTCATCGGCAGCCTCGCCGCCTACGGCCTCACCCGCTACCGCTACCACTTCGCCTGGTTCAAGAACGAGGACATCTCCTTCTTCTTCCTGTCGCAGCTGATCCTGCCGCCGGTGGTGCTCGCTTTGCCCTTTCTCGTGCTGTACCGCGAAGTCGGCATGCTTGACACGCGCATCGGGCTGATCTTGCTCTACACGCTGATGGTGCTGCCGATCGTCATCTGGATCATGCGCGACCAGTTCAACTCGATCCCGGTCGAACTGGAGGAAGCAGCCCTCGTCGACGGCCTGTCGATCTGGGGCGCCTTCTTCCGCATCGTCATGCCGATCGCGCTGCCGGGCATGGTCGCGGCCTTCATCCTGGCGATGGTGCTGTGCTGGAACGAGTATTTCTTCGCCGCTCTCCTGACCTCGACTGACGCCAAGACCATTCCCGTGATGGTGGCGAGCCAGACCGGCTCGCAAGGCATCAACTGGTGGTCGATGGCGGCGCTGGCCACCGCCGCGATCACGCCGCTTGCCGTCATCGGCATCGCGCTGGAGCGCTATCTGATCATGGGCATGACCGCGGGCGCGGTGAAATAGACACCTGTCTTCCCTTCTCCCCTTGTGGGAGAAGGTGGATTGGCGCGTAGCGCCAAGACGGATGAGGGGTGTTGGAAGAAATGCGGCGCGCAAATGTCGAGGAATTTAGAGTGCTTACGTCTTCGAGGTAGCGATCCTTCCAGCACCCCTCATCCGACCGAGCTTCGCTCGGCCACCTTCTCCCACAAGGGGAGAAGGAAGAACCGCGCTAGGCCGTCAACATCGCCCTCAAATGATCGAGGATCATCGCGACGCCCTTTTGCCCCAGCTCCATCGAGGCCTCAGGGGCAGTCGCCGTGTACCATCCCGTATTGTCGGCGAAGTGGCTGGCGTCCACCGCTTCCGGGCACAGCGCCAGCATCACCGACGTCTCGCCAATGCCGGCATGGTCGAACGGATATTGGCCGTTCATCGCCGCCGGCATGAGCGGATGCACCTGCACCCAGTTGAAGAAATTGGCGCCTTCGGCATGTTCGGCATAATAGCCGGCCATCGCCTCGGAGCCCCACCAGCCCTCGCCGCGCTCCTTCTCGAGAAAGCGAAAGATCGCCTGGCGGCCGGCGGTCTTGAAGGCGAGATCGGTCGGCATGCCGGCGGCAAAGTTCTCGGTCTGGTGGTGGATGATGGCGTGGATATTGCGAAAACCGATGCGCAGCAGACTATAGAACAGCTCTTCGCCGAACGGCGCCAGCACACTGCCGCCGACCTGAACCGACCCATTGCCCTCCGGCCCCGCCACCGCGTAGCTCGCCGCGCCGTAGTAGAACGGCGGCAGGATGACGATGTCGGCTTCCTTTTCGAACAGATCCAGTATCTTGACGACCGCCAGCGTGTCCATGCCGACGGCCATGTGCTCGCCATGGTATTCGAGCACGCCGAGCGGGAGCACGACCGGCCAGTTCTCGGCGATCGCCTTGCGGATCTGGTGCGGCAGCATCAGCTCGTAGCGCATGAGCGCTTACTCCATGTTGGCGTGGTGGGCGCGCTTCGCCGCCCCTGGTCGCTGACCATTCTGAGCCGGGACAGGCAAGGTGAAATCGGCAAGTCTTGCGGCGCTACCCTCGCCCATTCTGAACAGGTTTTTGTCGGCATTGGTCATGACGGTTCCACCAATTTGCCGGGACCCCAAACCTGCCTGAACGTATTGGGCACGTTTCCTCCGAACAGCTTGTTTTTGCTCATGCTATCACCGTGAAATTCCGTGTCCAACGGCCCGAAGTGCTTTTGAAGTGCCACAGGCGTGATAGTGTCACGGCAATTGCGTAGGTGAGGAAATAGCAGGACATGAAGACACGGCATTTCGACCGCATCGGCAACGGCGTCAGTTTCACGGAGCTCGGCTTCGGCACGGCGCCGCTCGGCAACCTCTACCGCGTCGTCTCCGACGACGATGCCAATGCCACGCTGGAAGCGGCATGGCAGGTCGGCTGCCGCTACTACGACACCGCGCCGCTCTACGGGCTCGGCCTGTCGGAAACGCGGCTCAATCCGTTCCTGCGTTCGAAAAAGCGCGACGACTATGTGCTGTCGACCAAGGTCGGCCGCATCATGCGCGCCTGCCCGCCGGAGCAGCGCACCGGCATCGGCAAATTCTTCGACACGCCGTCGCGCCGCGAGGTCTACGACTACAGCTATGACGGCGTCATGCGCTCCTTCGAAGCGTCGCTCGAACGTCTGGGCGTCGATCGCATCGACATCCTTTTCGTGCATGACGTCGACATCTTCACCCATGGCAGCAAGGAGGCCTCGGACCAACGCATCGAGGAGTTCATGCGCTCGGGCTATTACGGGCTGCTGGCCCTGCGCGACCAGGGCGTTATCAGGGCGTTCGGCGGCGGCATCAACGAATGGCCGGTTGCCCAGACACTTGCCGAACGTGGCGACTTCGACCTTTTCCTGCTTGCCGGGCGTTATACGCTGCTGGAGCAGGAAGCGCTGCAATCCTTCCTGCCGCTATGCCAGAAGCGCGGCATCGGCATCGTTCTCGGCGGGCCGTATAATTCCGGGATCCTGGCAACCGGACCGAAGCCCGGCGCCTACTACAATTATTCCGAGGCGCCGCAGGACATTCTCGACCGCGTCACGCGCATCGAGGCCGTCTGCAAACGCCACGGCGTGCGCCTGATCGAGGCGGCACTGCAATTTCCGCTGCTGCACCCTTCGGTCGTGTCGGTGATCCCCGGCGGCCAGCGGCCGAGCGAGGTCGAAAGCAACCGCTCGCTGCTCGACGCGAAGCTGCCTTCGGCACTCTGGGCCGACCTCAAGAAGGAAGGGCTGATGCGCGCCGATGCGCCGACGGCATAAAGCCGCCTGCTTTCATCGGCTCGACACCTGCGGCCTCGCTTGGGTACAAGCGGCAAATCCCTGACTGCATTCAATCTTGGACGCTTTTGCCTGCCGAACCGCGCTTGTGCAGGCGGGCGAAATAGATGCGCCTGCCCGACACGGATCCGAACAGCTCTTTCCCGATCAGCGTGCCGGTTTGGCTGCTGAGTTCGTAGTCTGCTTGCCGCAAGATCTCTACTAATGCCGGATCGGGCCGGTTTTCGTCCAGCCACATCAACACCGCAGGGTCCTGGAGTAGCTCTTTCAGCTCCGGAACTTCGGGATTGAGCAGCACGAGGTCGCCCTCAGCAAGACGGAAATTTCCGACCCAAGAGGAATTGCCGAGGATCGTGCGCACCGGCCCGGTGGCCCGCAGGTCGTGATAGAGTTCTTTGAAGTCCAGCCTTGCGGTGCGAGATTTGCCTTCCCCGCCCATCAGTTGCGCATACCAAGTGAACGGTGTCACAAGCAGAGCTGTAACGACAGCCAAGGCGATCACGAAGCGCTGAACCTCTCGGCCGAACTCGCCCAGCTTTTCCATGCGTGCGGCAAGATAGAGCGGCAGCAGGAAAAGAACCGGCAGCAGCCAGCGGTTGCGCAACGACGTGCTACCGCTTGCCAGCACCAGCAGCAGCACAGCAAGAAGGCCTATCAGCAATGCACGCTCAAGCAACTTGTCCCGCGGTGCATTGAAGGCGTCCTGCCGTCGGGGGAAACTCCGTTTCCAAACGAAGCCGAGGACGTAGATGACTAGAGTCACGATGCTGAATGACGCGGTGGCATATATGATTTTGAACAACCCCTCGCCGCGGATGCCGATCATTCCGTCGTCATCATCGGCTATGCCAAACTTGGATATACGGGCGAAAATTGCGTCCGAATGGTAGTAGCTCCAAACTGTCGTCGGGGTCAGAACAAGCACGAAGACCGCCATGCTGAGCAGTATCCATGGTGAAACCAGCGCTGGTCGATAGGCGCGCACAGTCATCGCCGCCGAGAGCAGCGCTGCCAGCATGAGGACATCATTGAACTTGGCGAGCGTGGCCAGTGCGGCCGCCAGGCCGAAGCTCGCATAGGCCAGCGGCGTCCGGACATGGACGAGATGGGCGAAGGCGAGCAGCGTGACCGCGCAAAAGGCGAAGGCGGCTACCGAATGCGTCAAGCTGTGTTGCGCTTCCCAAAATAGCAGCGGCACCGTCATTAGTCCGAACATAGCGGCGGCGGCAGTGACCTGCTTATAGCCAAGCCTGCGCATCGCAGCATGGCTGGCGGCAAAGCCGACGAAAAGCAGGACATATCTGACGAGCTTGAGGCTGACGATGCTCGTCCCGAACCCTTGGCTTATTGTCCAGGCAATCCAGTTGTAGAGCGGTGGCTGTGAACCACCATAGCCGGCGGCGAGATGCGGCAGATAGATCAGTTGCTCGGCATCGTCGATGTTCACGCCGTTGCCTGCCCAAAGGCCAAGCAGCGACAGCGTCGCGGTTTGGAAGGCGAAATAAAGAGCGATGACGAGCACCGCGACATAAAGCCGGCCGACCTTGTCATCGGCAAGCCAATCAATCAGTTCTTCTACCTTCTGCAAGATGTGGTCGTCCCTTCGTGCCGGAGGAACGGCGTTACACGACTGGGGAGCAGAGGACAATTGGTGGCCGGGTTGCCCCAAAGCGCGTCGCGTTCGAACGGATTCATGCGACGCGCTTTAAACCCTTGTTTCTATGCATATCGTTATCGCAAAACCGCTGCGCACTTTTGCGCGACATGCATTAGGCGTCGGCGCGATACTCCCATTGCCGGCTCCGGAACCATTCACCTTTGGTCCGACACTTTAATCGGACGCAAAAGAAAAGCCGGGCATGCCCGGCTTTTCTGATCTCTGAAAAGGGTAAGAAGGCGCTTAGTTTACTGCGTCCTTGAGGCCCTTGCCGGCCGAAAACTTCGGCACGGTGCGCGCCGGAATCTTCACTTCCGCACCGGTCTGCGGGTTGCGGCCGGTCGACGCGGCGCGTTTTGACACGGTGAAATTTCCGAAGCCGACAAGCCGGACATCGCCGCCCTTCTTCAGTTCGCCGGTGATCACGGAAAACACCGCATCAACCGCCGACTGCGCGTCACCCTTCGAAATACTCGCGGCATCGGCGACAGCGGACACCAGTTCGTTCTTGTTCATAAAAATTCCCTTCCATGAGAAAACCGGAACGTACGACTCATCCGGCAGGAAACGGACTTTAGAAAGAAGCGCTTCCGCAACCAAGTCGAAAAGCGTGAAAAAAATCGAAAAAACCCCGGAATTCCGGGGTTTTTCACATGAAAAAGCCGGGCTCAAGGCCCGGCTCTCTGTTTGTGCATTGCAACTTTAGCAAGATCTAATGAGCCAGCGACTTGCTGGCGTCGTCTCCGGCATCCACCGCAGCCGGCGCATTGACCGGCTCGACCCACTCGATCGGCTCCGGCATACGCACCAGCGCATGGCGCAACACTTCGCCGACCCGCGCGACCGGAATGATCTCCATGCCGTTCTTCACGTTGTCCGGAATCTCCGCTAGATCCTTGGCGTTGTCTTCCGGGATCAGCACCTTCTTGATGCCGCCGCGAAGTGCTGCAAGCAGCTTCTCCTTGAGCCCGCCGATCGGCAGCACCCTGCCGCGCAGCGTGATCTCGCCGGTCATCGCCACATCGGCCCTGACCGGGATGCCGGTCAGCACCGAGACGATCGCCGTCGCCATCGCCACACCCGCCGACGGTCCGTCCTTGGGCGTTGCGCCCTCGGGCACGTGGACGTGGATGTCGCGCTTGTCGAACAGCGGCGGCTCGACGCCGAAATCGATAGCCCGCGAGCGGACATAGGAGGCCGCCGCCGAGATCGATTCCTTCATCACGTCGCGCAGATTGCCGGTCACCGTCATGCGGCCCTTGCCGGGCATCATGACGCCTTCGATCGTCAGCAACTCGCCGCCGACTTCCGTCCAGGCGAGCCCGGTGACGACGCCGACCTGATCGTCGGCCTCGACCTGACCGAAGCGGAAGCGCGCGACACCAAGATAATCGGCAAGATTGTCTGCCGTGATGTCGATCGTCTTCTTCTTCGTCTTCAGGATCTCGGTCACCGCCTTGCGGCCGAGCTTCATCAGCTCGCGCTCCAGGCTCCTGACGCCCGCCTCACGGGTGTAGGTCTGGATGATGCCGCGGATCGCGTCCTCGCCGACGGAAAACTCCTTCGGTTGCAGCGCGTGATCGCGGATCACCTTAGGCATCAGGTGGCGCTTGGCGATCTCGATCTTCTCGTCCTCGGTGTAGCCGGCGATACGGATGATCTCCATGCGGTCCATCAAGGGCGCAGGGATGTTCAATGTGTTCGCGGTCGTCACGAACATCACGCTCGACAGGTCGTATTCAACCTCGAGGTAATGGTCCATGAACGTCGAGTTCTGCTCAGGGTCGAGCACCTCGAGCAAAGCCGATGACGGATCGCCGCGGAAATCCTGGCCCATCTTGTCGATCTCGTCGAGCAGGAAGAGCGGGTTGGACTTCTTCGCCTTCTTCATCGACTGGATGACCTTGCCGGGCATCGAGCCGATATAGGTGCGCCGGTGACCGCGGATTTCGGCCTCATCGCGCACGCCGCCCAGCGCCATGCGGATGAACTCGCGGCCGGTCGCCTTGGCGATCGACTTGCCGAGCGAGGTCTTGCCAACGCCGGGAGGTCCGACGAGGCACAGGATCGGTCCCTTCAGCTTCTTCTGGCGGCTCTGCACGGCGAGATATTCGACGATGCGGTCCTTGACTTTGTCGAGGCCGAAATGGTCGGTGTCGAGCACATTCTGCGCGAAGGACAGGTCCTGCTTGACCTTGGAGTTCTTGCCCCACGGTATCGAAAGGATCCAGTCGAGATAGTTGCGCACGACGGTCGATTCAGCCGACATCGGCGACATCGTCCGCAGCTTCTTCAGTTCGGCCTCCGCCTTTTCGCGGGCCTCCTTGGAGAGCTTGGTCTTCTTGATGCGCGCCTCGATCTCGGCGGCCTCGTCGCGGCCGTCCTCACCCTCGCCGAGCTCCTTCTGGATCGCCTTCATCTGCTCGTTGAGGTAGTATTCGCGCTGGGTCTTCTCCATCTGGCGCTTGACGCGCGAACGGATGCGCTTCTCAACCTGCAGGACGGAGATTTCGGCTTCCATGAAGCCCATCGCCTTTTCCAGCCGCTCCTTGACCGAAAGCGTGGCCAGCATCTCCTGCTTTTCGGGGATCTTGATGGCAAGATGCGAGGCAACCGTATCGGCGAGCTTGGAATAGTCGTCGATCTGGCTGGCGGCACCCACCACTTCTGGCGAGATCTTCTTGTTCAGCTTGACGTAGTTCTCGAAGTCGGTGACGACGGAACGGGCCAGCGCCTCGACCTCGACCTCTTCCTCCTCCGGTTCGACCAGCGCCGCGGCGCGGGCCTCGTGGAAGTCGGGACGGTCGGTGAACGAAACGATTTTCGCGCGCGAGGCGCCTTCGACCAGCACCTTCACGGTGCCGTCCGGCAACTTCAGCAATTGCAGCACATTGGCGAGCGTGCCGATGTCGAAGATCGCATCGGACTCGGGATCGTCGTCGGCGGCATTCATCTGGGTCGCAAGCAGGATCTGCTTTTCCTGACCCATCACCTCTTCCAGCGCCTTGATCGACTTTTCACGCCCGACGAAGAGCGGAACGATCATGTGCGGGAACACCACGATGTCGCGCAGTGGGAGGACTGCGAAGACGCCATCGCTGGGAGCCTTGGATATTTTGGCCATTGTCCAACCTTTCATGTCGCGGCTTCCAATCGGCCAACCGCGAATCTCATATTAACGACCGAGGATCGTTCCGCCTACCACCGTTTGTGACGGGAGTTTTACAGCACAGAATTCGGCACCCCGGCCTTCCTCAGTTAGTTGGAGGCACGGGGGGCAAAGATCAAGGGTCAACACGAAACCGTTCATCCAATCTGTCACAATCCGTTCATCACAAGTCGGCCCGACCGCAATAGCAAAAACGGCGCCTCGCGGCGCCGTTTCAAAAAAACTCCATTGTGCAGGCTCACGTCAGGCGCTGACGTTGCCCTTCTTTTCCTTCTGCTCGGAATAGATGTAGAGCGGCCTGGCGTTGCCGGACACCACCTCTTCCGAAATAACCACTTCGCGCACGCCTTCCAGCGCCGGCAGCTCGAACATCGTATCGAGCAGGATCGCTTCCATTATCGAGCGCAGGCCGCGCGCGCCGGTCTTGCGCTCGATGGCGCGCTTGGCGATCGCCGACAGCGCATTCTCATGGAAGGTCAGGTCGACATTCTCCATCTCGAACAGCCGCTGATACTGCTTGACGAGCGCGTTCTTCGGCTCGGTCAGGATCTGGATCAGCGCCGGCTCGTCGAGGTCCTCCAGCGTCGCCAGGACCGGCAGACGGCCGACGAACTCGGGAATGAGGCCGAACTTCAACAGATCCTCAGGCTCGACCAGGCGGAAAACGTCGCCGGTGCGGCGATCCTCGGGCGAAGCGACCGTGGCGCCGAAGCCGATCGAGGTCTTGCGGCCGCGATCCGAAATGATCTTGTCCAGGCCGGCGAAGGCGCCGCCGCAGATGAACAGGATGTTGGCGGTGTCGACCTGCAGGAACTCCTGCTGCGGATGCTTCCTGCCGCCCTGAGGCGGCACGGAGGCGACCGTGCCTTCCATGATCTTCAACAGCGCCTGCTGGACGCCCTCGCCCGACACGTCGCGGGTGATCGAAGGATTGTCCGACTTGCGCGAGATCTTGTCGATCTCGTCGATGTAGACGATGCCGCGCTGGGCGCGCTCGACATTGTAGTCGGCCGACTGCAAGAGCTTCAGGATGATGTTCTCGACATCCTCGCCGACATAGCCGGCCTCAGTCAGCGTCGTCGCATCGGCCATGGTGAAGGGAACGTCGATGATGCGGGCCAGTGTCTGCGCAAGCAGCGTCTTGCCGCAACCGGTCGGGCCGATCAGCAAAATGTTGGACTTCGCCAGCTCGACGTCGTTGTTCTTGCCGGCATGCGCGAGACGCTTGTAGTGGTTGTGGACGGCCACCGACAGCACGCGCTTGGCGTAGGGCTGACCGATGACGTAGTCATCGAGAACCTTGAGGATCTCCTGCGGGGTCGGCACGCCCTCACGCGACTTCACCATCGAGGTCTTGTTCTCCTCGCGGATGATGTCCATGCAGAGCTCGACGCATTCGTCGCAGATGAACACCGTCGGGCCGGCGATCAGCTTGCGCACTTCGTGCTGGCTTTTGCCGCAAAACGAGCAATAAAGCGTGTTCTTGGAATCACCGCCGTTGCTACCGACCTTGCTCATTTTCATGTCCTTTCATAGCCGCCCGCCGATGGTCTGGTTGAAAGGGCGCATATTCAAATCTATCGCGGGAAATCGCCGCCGCCAGTGTCCCGGCTCCCGCAACGCATTCCATACGAAACACATATCAGAAAACGTCGCAATGATTCGCACCAACCCCGCACAAAGCTAAGCCGTCGAAAATCAACATAGGCTTAACGTAGGCAATTGCTCCCGTCGAGGGAACAGCCAATTGTGGCCGAAATGCCGCAAGCGGCGTCAAAAGCGTGTTTTCCCACCATCCAGCTGCCACCAAGCTTATGCGGCGGCAACCTCAGCCGGCTCGCGCGACGAAATGACCTTGTCTATGAGGCCGAAATCCTTCGCCTCGTCGGCGGTCATGAAGTGGTCGCGGTCGAGCGTCTTTTCAATTTCGTCATAGCTCTTGCCGGTGTGCTTGACATAGACTTCGTTGAGACGACGCTTCAGCTTGATGATGTCCTGGGCGTGGCGCTCGATGTCGGAAGCCTGGCCCTGGAAGCCTCCGGAAGGCTGGTGGACCATGATGCGGGCGTTCGGCGTGGCGAAGCGCATGCCCTTCTCGCCTGCGGTCAAGAGCAGCGAGCCCATCGAGGCCGCCTGGCCGATGCACAGCGTCGCCACCGCCGGCTTGATGAACTGCATGGTGTCGTAGATCGCCATGCCGGACGTGACGACGCCGCCAGGCGAATTGATGTAGAGGTTGATTTCCTTCTTCGGATTCTCCGCTTCGAGGAACAGGAGCTGCGCGCAGACCAGCGTCGCCATGCCGTCCTCGACCGGGCCGGTGATGAAAATGATGCGCTCTTTCAGCAGCCGCGAGAAAATGTCGTAGGCCCGCTCGCCGCGATTGGTCTGTTCGACCACCATCGGAACGAGGTTCATGTAGGTTTCGACGGGGTTCTTCATGGACTATCCCTTTTCAAAGGTGGGATTCCGGCGCCGGGAGATTAGCAAGTCGGGCAGAATCGGTTCTGGATCGTTGTCCTGTAAATAGGATGTCGGCTCACCCTAGCGCAAGGCCGCCTCTCCTAGCCATCCGGTTAAGTCGAATCAAGCTTTCTGCGCAGGATTCGCCCGAAGCTGCGCCGGCAGCCTTCTGCTGCTCTTGAAGCGGCGCCGCCGCGTAGCACTTTCCTAACCGCGTCGCTTAACGAAATGTCTCGAAACTGCTTTCCCGCGATACGGCTTCCCCTACAATTCAACGTTGAGCTTGCTCTGAAGGTTCAACAGGGGCGTGCCATGATCAGACCACCTCGGCTCGCAGCCACGCCTTTAAACCGGCGACGTCGCCATTGCCGATGGTCACCGCGACGCGCCGGCCGACCGCCGCGCCGAACTTGTAGCCGTGGCCGGAGCAGGCCGAGACAACAAGGCATCTGCCCTTCTCATGCGCCAGGAACTTCTCGTCGGCGGTGAAGGTGTAGGCGCAGGTGACGACTTCGGTCACCCTATACTCCTCGATACGGGCGATCGGCGGCGAAAACAGGTTGCGGATCGCCTCGCCCTCGCCCGCCACCGGCTGGCGGTTCCAGTCGGCGTCGCTGGTCGGCACCCTGTGCAGGCCGGAGCCGAATTTCATGCCGGCGCCGCCGGAGGGCGGGATCACGTAGCCATCGACAGCACCGCCGACATCGAGGATGACCGGGGCCCCTTGCCACGCCGCTTTCAGGTCCGCCGGCGGCTCGACATAGGCAAGCGCGGTGCGCCAGGTCTTCAGTTCGCCGTCTAGTTCCGGAAACAGTTTTAGCACCCAGGCGCCGGCGGCGATGACGATGCGGTCGGCCTGCATCGTCTCGCCGCTTTCAAGCACGACGTGGCCGGCCTCAGCGTCGATCGTCGTCACCTTGCTGTTTTCATAGACGTTGGCGCCGTTGGCCCGCAGCCAATTGGCGAGTCCCGCCGCGATCTTGCGGCAATGCAGTGCGCCGCCCTCCGACGAGAAGAAAGCGTAGCGAAAACTTCCGCTCTCGAGGAACGGCCAGCGCGCAACGGCCTCGCCCGGCTCGATCATCTCGAAGGGAAAATTGCCGGCCGCCAGCCCGTCGCGCATCTGCTCTGCGTCATCACCCTCGTCGCGCGAAATGCAGATGAAGCCGCGCGGATCGAGATGGTTTTCGCCGAGATCGGCCCACATCTCGTCCCAGGCCTCATAGGCTTCGGTGATCAGGCGGCCATAGCCCGCCGCGGCACCATAAGCGCGGCGGATGATGCGGTGATGATCGCCCGAAGCGGCAAGCGGGTTGGGAATCGCTCCCTGCTCGACGATCGAGACCCGGTGCCCGGCCTTGACCAGCGACCATGCCGTCGAGAGCCCCGCAATGCCTGCACCAACCACGATCACATTCATCAAGTCAGTCTTTCCGCAGCCGTGTCGGCTGGCTCAACGCGCTTTTGTGCATGTCGTTGTCCCAAAACCGCCGCGCACCCTCGGGTCAAACCCGAGGGCAGGCTTTTGGGCGACATGCATCGGACTATCGGGCGCCCAACATACGGTCTGGCATCAAGCTGGCAAGCCTTGGAGCGCCGCGCGTCGCTCGACGCGCAAAGGACGCTCCAAGACTTTGAATCTGCGCATGATCCTTCCGAAAACCGATTCCGGTTTTCGGGGTCATGCGCTAATGGTCTGGTATGACCGACTTGACGCCGCCTCCCTACCTGGCCTTCGATCGAGCCACCCGCCATGTGCGGCTCGATCCACACGAGCCGGCTTTCTTCCAGAATCCCTATGAGGCCTATGCCTTCATGCATGGCGCATCGAATGTCTTCTTCTGGGAAGAGTTCGGCTTTTGGTGCTTCGGCGGCTTCGACGACGTCAACCGGCTGCTGCGCGACCGCCGCTTCGGCCGCCAGAACCCGGCCGGCGTCCCCGACAGAAGCGGCATTGGCCAGGACCGCACGCATCTCAACGCCTTCGACGGTATCGAGGCGAATTCAATGCTGGAGCTGGAGCCGCCCGTTCACACCAGGCTCAGAACGCTGGTCAACCGCGCCTTCGTCTCGCGTCAGGTCGAGCGGCTTCGGCCGCGCGTCGAGGCGCTCGCCAACGAGCTGATCGACCGTTTCGAACCGGACCAGGTCGATCTGCTGCCGGCTTTCGCGTCGCCACTGCCGATCACCATCATTGCCGAAATGCTCGGCGTGCCTGTCGAGATGGGGCCGCAGTTGCTCAACTGGTCGCATCAGATGGTCGCCATGTATATGCATGGCCGCACGCGCGAAACGGAAGAGACGGCCAATCGCGCCGCGCGGGATTTTTCGGATTTCCTGCGCGGCTATGTCGCCGAGCGCCGCAAAAACCCTGGCGACGATCTGTTGTCGCTGCTGATCTCGGCGCAAGACGATGGCCAAAAACTCTCAGAGGACGAACTGGTGTCGTCGGCCATCCTGCTGCTCAACGCCGGCCACGAGGCGACCGTTCACCAGACCGGCAATGCGGTGCGCTCGATCCTCGCGCAAGGCGGCGACCCGCGCCGCTTCTTCATTTCTGCGGAAGCTACCGCCGCGACCGTCGAGGAATGCCTGCGCTTCGACGCGCCGCTGCACATGTTCACGCGCTATGCCTATGAAGAGATCGAGGCCGGCCCCGGGGTCATCGTGCGGCCGGGCGAGACGATCGGCCTGCTGCTCGGCATGGCCAATCACGACCCGGCGGCCTTTGCCGAACCCCTCGCCTTTAGGCCGGATCGCGCGGACCAGAAGAACGTCTCGTTCGGCGCCGGCATCCATTTCTGCATCGGCGCGCCGCTCGCCCGGCTCGAATTGCAGGTGTCGCTGAAAACCCTGTTCGAGCGCCTACCGCGGCTGCATCTCGCCGGACAGCCGCGCTTCCGCGACTCCTATCATTTCCACGGGTTGGAAGCGCTCGCCGTGCGCTTTTGAGAACAGCGGACCTAAGGCTGAGATCGCATGACTGAAAAGATGAAATTCGCTTTTTTGCAGGAGCCTCCGTTCTGCTTCACCGACGCTTCCGGAGATGTCTTCGGCTGCGACGTCAAGCTCGCACAGAAGGTTTGCGAAATATTGGGGCTAGGGACCTTTTTGCCCATCGAGACCGAGTTCGCCAAGCTGCTTCCCGGACTGGCCAAGGGCGAGTGGGATATGACCACCGGTCTGTTCGTTTCGGACGAACGCAAGAAATCCGTCGACTTCACGCGACCGATCTGGGTCTTGCAGGACGGGTTGCTCGTCGCGAAAGGCAATCCGCGCGAATTCAGCGGCTATCGATCCATCGCCGCAGATGAGACGGCGTTGATCGCCGTCATATCGGGCCAGGTCCAACATCAGACGGCTTTGCAAAATGGCGTTCCGCCCGAGCGGATAAGAATATTCGCCACGCAAGCGGGCGCGGCCGATGCTGTCGCTGCCGGTGCGGTGCACGCCTATGCAAGTGTCGCCATGGCGCATCGAGGCTATCTGGCTCAGCATTTCAACGCGCCTCTTGCGGTCATCGACGTTCCGGCAGCCGAAAAACAGCCAGCCGCCGGCGCTTTCGCTCTCGCCAAAGACAATGCGATCCTGCGCCAGCGCATCGATTCATGCCTGGACGATTTGCTGGGAAGTCCCTGGCACCGGGACATGATGGCCGAATACGGATTTTCCGACGGTGATATCGATCGGCTTTTGTGAAAGCGCCATGCAAGTGATCAAAGCTTGATCACATACTCCTTGCGCGTCATTTCAAGCACTTCCCAGCTTCCTCTAAAACCCGGCCTGAGCACGAAGCTGTCGCCGGCCCTGACGGTGCGCGCCTCGCCGCCCTCCTCGGCGATCACTGAAACGCCCGACAGGATGTGGCAGAACTCCCACTCGTCATACTCGATGCGCCATTTGCCCGGCGTCGCCTCCCAGATGCCGGCATAGAGCCCGCCGTCGCGTTCCTCGACATTCCAGGTGCGAAACTTCGGATCGCCCGAGATCAGGCGACCCGGCGCCGGCGCGCCAAGTTCCGGTTCGATACTTTCGACATTGACGGAGAGAAATTTCGGCGCGGTCATCGAATCTCCTTCCAGTGGGGATCAAACCTTGGCGAGAGCCTGTTCCAGATCGGCGACGATGTCGTTGACATCCTCGATGCCGACCGAGAGCCTGACCGTATCTGGCCCAGCGCCAGCCGTGACTTTCTGCTCGTCCGACAATTGCCGATGCGTGGTCGATGCCGGGTGGATGACCAGCGACTTGGTGTCGCCGACATTGGCGAGGTGCGAGAACAGTTCGAGCGCCTCCACGAATTTGATGCCCGCCGCATAGCCGCCCTTCAGGCCGAAGGTGAACACCGCACCGGCGCCAACCGGCGAGTATTTTTTCTGTAGCGCATTATTCTTGTCGCTGGGCAGGCCGGGATAGGAGACCCAGGCGACCTTGGGGTGGTTGGACAGCCAGGCGGCGACAGTGACCGCATTGTCGCAATGGCGCTGCATCCTGAGCGGCAGGGTTTCCAGGCCGGTCAGGATCAGGAACGCATTGAAGGGTGAGATCGCCGGACCCATGTCGCGCAGGCCAAGCACGCGCGCGGCAATGGCGAAAGCGAAGTTGCCGAAGGTTTCGTGCAGGACGAGGCCGCCATATTCGGGGCGCGGCTCCGACAGCATCGGATATTTGCCGGATTTCGACCAGTCGAAGGTGCCGCCGTCGACAATGGCGCCGCCGATCGAATTGCCATGGCCGCCGATGAACTTGGTCAGCGAATGCACGACGATGTCGGCGCCATGCTCGATCGGCCGCACCAGATAGGGCGAGGCCAGCGTGTTGTCGACGATCAGCGGCAGGCCGTGCTTGCGGGCGATGTCGCCGATCTTCTCGATATCGACGAAGACACCGCCCGGATTGGCCAGGCTCTCGATGAAGATCGCCTTGGTCTTTTCATCGATCTGGCTTTCGAAGGTCGATATGTCGTTGGTGTCGGCCCAGCGCACCTGCCAGCCGAAATTCTTGAAGG
>NZ_RZTA01000040.1:0-7888 GCF_004023115.1 Mesorhizobium sp. M6A.T.Cr.TU.017.01.1.1 | reverse complement strand
GGGGGGGCCGAACTGGTTGCGCGAGCCGCCGTAAAGCCTTGTCGCGGCGACGAAATTGTCGCCGGGCTGCATCAGATTGTGGAAGACAAGCACCTGCGCGGCATGACCCGACGCCACCGCCAGCCCTGCCGTGCCGCCTTCGAGCGCCGCGATGCGCTCTTCCAGCACCGCCTGCGTCGGGTTCATGATGCGGGTGTAGATGTTGCCGAAGGCTTTTAGCCCGAACAGCGAGGCGGCATGGTCGGCATCGTCGAAGACAAAGGAGGTCGTCTGGTAGATCGGCGTGGCACGCGCGCCGGTCGCCGGATCGGGCTTGGCGCCGGCATGGACGGCGAGCGTGTTGAAACCGGGCGTGCGGGTCATCGAATACCTCCCTTTGAACCTTCTGAAAATCGCCGGGCATTCTTGGCGAAGCCCGGTCACGAATGCAAAGAAGAAAATGCCCTTCGACGCACGTTCTGTGATCGAGGCGCGAGAAAATGTTCCGATTACCGGAATAAATTTCCGTCTCGAGCCTGATCCAACCCGATAGGATCGGGATGGGGCTCTATCTTTCTTGTTTGACCATGATCTTTTCCGAAAACCGGTTTCCACTTTTCGGGATCATGGTCTACTTCTGGCGAACGCCGAAGCTCTGGAATCCCGGCCGCATCAGCGGCTTCTTCGACGACAGCACGCCGGAGTTGACGCCGGTCCAGCCGATTTCACCCGACAGCTTGCCATACTCGATCTTGGGGCAGCGGTTCATCACCACCTTGATGCCGGCGGCCTCGGCGCGCACGGCCGCCTCGTCGTGGCGCACGCCGAGCTGCATCCAGACGACTTTCGGCAGCGGGTCGAGCCGCAGGATCTCGTCGATGACGCCCGGCACCGCCGCGGAAGCGCGAAAGATGTCGACCATGTCGACGGGCTCGGGGAGATCGGCGGGCCTAGCATAGACTGTTCGGCCGAGGATTTCCTTGCCGGCCTGTCCCGGGTTGATCGGAAACACCGAAAACCCTTTGGCGAGCAGATATTTCAGCACGAAGTAGCTCGGCCGCACATCATTGGCGGACGCGCCGACCATGGCGATGGTCTTCACCGAATTGAGGATGCCGGCGATATAGGCATTGTCGTAGGCGTCGTGGTTCATGCCTCGTCCTCATACAGAGCTTCGGCGAGAAAACCATCCGGATCGTTGCAGAAACTGCGCATCATCCGAAAATGGTCGGTATCGCTGAAATCGGTCGGGTCGAGGCCGAACCGGCTGATGCGGAACAGCCGCGCGCCGGGACAGGCCATCAGCAGCGGCGAATGCGTCGCCATGATCACTTGCGCCGTGCCGGATTGGTCCATCCGCCGCAGCATCTTGAGAAGCTCGATCTGGCGCGTCGGCGAGAGCGCGCTTTCGGGCTCGTCGAGGATGTAGATGCCTTGCCGGCGGCAGCGCTCCTCGAAGAAACGGATGAAGCCCTCGCCATGCGACCAGGACAGGAAATCGGGCGGAGGTGGCTTGAACGGATCTTCGAGTGCCGCCTGATCGAGATAACGGGCGACGGAGTAAAAGGATTCAGCGCGAAAGAACCAGCCGGCGGTGACTTTCGGCAGCCAGTGACCGCGCAGCGTCTTAGCCAGTGCGGCGCCGCTCGTATCGATGGCAGCTGAATGGTCGATGGGCATGTAGCCCTTGCCGCCGCCGGCCTCGTCGTATCCAGCCAGCGCGCCGATCGCCTCGAGCAGCGTGGATTTGCCGGTGCCGTTCTCGCCGACGATGATGGTAATCGGCGTGGTGAATTCGAACTCGAAATCGTGGCTGCGGAAGATCGGCAGGTTCCAGGGGTATTTTTCCCAATCTGCGACCCGCGCCGGCTCTATCAGGATGCGCTTGAGATAGGGAGCCTTCAGTCGCGTCAGTTGCTTGCGAGGAGCCATGCGGCAGCGATCAGTCCGGCAGCGAGATCGTTCCGTCTTCCGCGATCGGAAAAGCCGGATTGTGCGCCACTTCCCAGACATGCCCTTCCGTATCGGCGAAATATCCATACCAGCCGCCCCAGAAGGCGCGGCCGGCCGGCTTGACGATACGACCGCCGGCCTTTTCGGCCATGGCAAGCACGTCGTCGACTTCCGTATCGGAGCGGGTGTTGTAGGCGAGGTAGATCGCCGACGGCGCCGTGCCGAAGGTGATGCCCGAATCCTCTTCGGCGCTTTCACGCGGAAACAGGCCGAGAATGACGCCGCCCATCTGGAAGAAGGCGACGCCGTCGGTGATTCCGGCATGGCGGGTCAGGCCCATCGCCTCGTAGAAGCGCGTGGCGCGCTCGAGATCGTCGACGGCGATGGTGATGATTGAGATGCGGGGTTCCATCTCTAATCGTCCGTCCATTCCGGCTTGCGCTTGCCGATGAAGGCGCCAATGCCCTCTTCCGCGTCGCGTGCCAGCATGTTTTCGACCATGACGCGGCCGGTATAGGCATAGGCCTCGGCCAGCCCCATCTCGGCCTGCGCGTAGAACGCCTCCTTGCCGGTCTTCACGACCAAAGACGATTTTGCAGCAATGGTTTGCGCGTATTTGGTGACAATCTGGTTCAGATATTCGCGCGGCACCACGCGATTAACCAGGCCGAATTCCTTGGCCGTCGCCGCATCGATGGTCTCGCCGGTCAAAAGCATCTCCATCGCGTGCTTGCGCGAGACGTTGCGCGACAGCGCCACCATCGGCGTCGAGCAGAACAGGCCGATATTGACGCCGGGCGTGCAGAAGGTCGCCTCATGCGAGGCGATGGCGAGATCGCAGCTCGCGACCAGTTGCGCCCCGGCCGCCGTCGCCAGACCATCGACCTCGGCGATCACCGGCCTGGGATGGCGCACGATCGCCTGCATCAGTTCCGCACAAGCGGAAAATGTCTCCTCGAAGAATGCCTTGCCGCGATCGGCATCAGTGCGGCGCGCGGTCATTTCCTTGAGGTCGTGTCCGGCGCAGAACACTTTTCCGGCCGCTGCCAGGATAATGGCGCGGACGGATCTGTCTGATTTCGCGCGGTCGAGTTCCGCCGTCAGCGCCGCCATCACCGCCAGCGACAGCGCATTGGCCGGCGGATTGGCGAGCGTGAGGCGCAGCACGCCCTTGTCCAGTCTCGCGACGACAGGACCTTCGGCAACAGCCGGCTTGATGGCGACGATTTCGGCCATGTTCTCTAACCTCTTCATTGGCCAGCGGCATCGGATTTGTGGGCCATGGAACAAAAGAACTAGCACGCTGCCGATTGAAGAACAGCCTTGAGACGTGTTTTCTCAAACCCGACAATTGGCCCAGGCGTTCCACCTGAGCCCCTACCGGCTCCATATAGGAAACCGCTTATGCCCGCCCAAGACAATCTCAAACCGGTGCTGACGGCGGCTGAAATCAATGCGCTGATGGCAACCGTCTACCCGCAGCTCAACGACCAGTTCACCTTCTACGAGGCGATCGACGTGTTTCCGGGCGGCTGCACGGTGCGGCTCAATGCCGACGAGCGGCATTTGCGCCCCGGCGGAACCGTGTCCGGCCCGTCGCTGTTCACGCTGGCCGACATAGGCGGCTATGTCTGCGTGCTTTCGCATGCCGGGCCAGATGCGCTTTCGGTCACCACCAATCTCAACATCAATTTCGTCCGCAAGGCCGAGGCCGGACCGATCGACGGCCATTGCCGCATCCTGAAGCTCGGCAAGAGCCTGATGGTGTTCGATATCGACATCGTCGCTGGGCCGGATGGACAGACGGTGGCGCACGCCACGGGGACCTATTCCATCCCGCCGAAGCGGGCGTCACCCTGACAATTGAATTGTCAGATAATGTTTATACTTTCGCTATGACCGATGCGCATTGAAGAAGACACTAGAATGTATCCTTGACTACTTCAGGTGGCCGATGATGCGCAAGCCTTGTTCAGTAACTTCAATAGGGAAGCGTTTGCCGGTGGCATCGATCGCTGCGCGAATAGCGTCTACGTCTTGCGGGACGAGCGCCGGGGGCACATTGTTCGATCTTTTCTTCACAACAATTCGCCGGAATTCAATCCACTCTATCTCGACCAATGGGTAGACATTCAAGGGCCATAAATCCACGTAAGCATGGGGTGGGTATAGACCGGGAAATACCGGTGACCATTCTTTTCCATCGCCGACAAATTTGACGGTGATTCCCTTGATATCAACGTCGGAGGCTTCCAATGCTTCGAACAGAGTGCGCCATTTAGTATTGGACATGAGCGAAGCCGAATAACTCTGCGTCACCTCTTTCTTGGCGTTTAGCCGTAGCGCATTCATGTCTTTCGCTGATTCTCTTCTTTTTGGCACGATTTGAGCTCCAATAGTCATGAATATATTCGCTGAATTGGAATGCCTTCACAATACCGATGAATGAATCGATCACCTTTTGGTCATGTCAGACGAAGGCCCTCCAAGGATCAGATAGCGCCATGCGACGCTCGCAACTGAACGACAGCAAAGGCTCGAACCCGATTGTTTCGAGTGATTGGGTTTGACTAAAGCTGGCCTGACCTGGCAGGCAGGCGCGCTAAATCGGTGTGGTAAAATAATACCTTTTACTCAAACCATTGGTTTTGCTTTGTTTTACGAGCCATCTGGCTTTTCACCAACCTTGACGCGATAACCGCTCTCGCCTATAAGCCCTCACGGAACCGCGGCCCGCAAAGGCCGCCGTTTTGTTATTGGCGGCGGGCAAGCGCTCGGCGCCAATCCAAGCAACAAGAAACGCCTTCCCTTGTCATTCGTGAATAAGGGACGGTCCGAACCGAAAGCAACAAATCCATGACAACCTTTTCGCAGAAGCCTGCGGATGTGGTGAAGAAGTGGGTGCTGATCGACGCCGAGGGTCTCGTCGTCGGCCGTCTCGCCACTGTCATCGCCAATCATCTTCGCGGCAAACACAAGCCCACCTTCACCCCGCATGTCGACGACGGCGACAACGTCATCGTCATCAATGCCGACAAGGTGGTGTTCACCGGCAAGAAATTCACCGACAAGGTCTATTACTGGCACACCGGCCACCCCGGCGGCATCAAGGAGCGCACCGCGCGCCAGCTGCTCGAGGGCCGTTTTCCCGAGCGTGTCGTCGAGAAGGCCGTCGAACGCATGATCCCGCGTGGCCCTCTCGGCCGTCGCCAGATGAAGAATCTCCGCGTCTATGCAGGCACGGAACATCCGCATGTCGCCCAGCAGCCCGTCACGCTCGACGTGGCCAAGCTGAACGCCAAGAACAAGAAGGTTTCGTAATATGGCTGAGCTTTCCTCGCTCGCAGAACTCGGAACTGCCACCGGCAACACCAACACGCAGCCGGCTGCACCCGTCCATGTCCAGAAGCTCGACAAGTCGGGCCGCGCCTATGCCACCGGCAAGCGCAAGAACGCCATCGCGCGCGTCTGGGTGAAGCCCGGCTCCGGCAAGATCGTCGTCAACGACAAGGTGTTCGCCGAATATTTCGCGCGTCCGGTCCTGCAGATGATCCTCAACCAGCCGATCATCGCCGCCAACCGCGCCGGTCAGTACGACATCGTCGCCACTGTCATCGGCGGCGGCCTTTCCGGCCAGGCCGGCGCCGTGCGCCACGGCATCTCCAAGGCGCTGACCTACTACGAGCCGGCGCTGCGCGCCGTGCTCAAGAAGGGCGGCTTCCTGACCCGCGACAGCCGCGTCGTCGAGCGCAAGAAGTACGGCAAGGCGAAGGCCCGCCGCTCCTTCCAGTTCTCGAAGCGCTAAGCGCTGCGCAGCTTCAGACATTCGAAAGGGCCGCCTCCGGGCGGCCTTTTCTTTGGCGATTGCTAACCTGGCCCAAATTCAAGGCCGATCAGCCGGTACTTTGATGAAGTCGATGAACGCCCGCAACGGCGCCGGCACGAGACGCCGGCCGGGATAATAGAGGAACGGCCCGGGGAAGCTCTGCCACCAAGCTTCGAGGACGGGTTCGAGCGCACCGCTCTCAAAGTAAGGGCGAAGCCAATCCTCGAAGAGGCTGACGATGCCGGTGCCGGCGATGGCTGCATCGGCGATGAGATCGGCCGCCCCGCCCAGGGTCACGAGAAGCGGTCCCGTCGGATCGACGCGTACCACCTCGCCATCTCGCTCGAATTCCCATGGCGGCATCGCACCGCTGGCGAAACGGCCGCGCAGGCAAGCGTGGCCGAGCAGGTCGCGCGGATGTTGCGGCCGGCCATGGCGGTCCAGATAGGCAGGGCTGGCGGCAGTGGCGAAGCGCTGCACGCGCGGTCCGATCGGCACCGCGATCATGTCTTGCTCCAGCCGCTCGTCGTAACGGATGCCGGCGTCGCAGCCGGCCGCCAGCACGTCGACAAAGCTCTCCTCGGCGATCACCTCCAGCCGGATGCCGGGATAGGCGGCGAGAAAACGCGGAACAATGCTGGGCAGCACCAGCCGCGCCGCGCTGACCGGCACGTTGAGGCGCAATGTACCTGCCGGCCGATCGCGGAAGCCGTTCACAACGTCAAGTGCTGTCTCGACCTCGGTCAAGGCTGGGCCGAGCCGGGCCAGCAAGCTCGCACCCGCTTCAGTCAGGACGACGCTGCGGGTCGTCCTGTTGAGC
Organism: Mesorhizobium sp. M6A.T.Cr.TU.017.01.1.1; assembly: GCF_004023115.1. NCBI lineage: Bacteria > Pseudomonadati > Pseudomonadota > Alphaproteobacteria > Hyphomicrobiales > Phyllobacteriaceae > Mesorhizobium > Mesorhizobium sp. M6A.T.Cr.TU.017.01.1.1. Next base: position 1,310 of record NZ_RZTA01000040.1, on the reverse strand, counting down.
AGCCTGACACCGAGCTGCGTCTCGAGGCGGCGCACCGCCTCGCTCAAGCCCGACGCGCTGCCGCCGCTGGCACGGGCGCCATCGCGAAAACCCTTGGCCCGCGCCACGGCCACGAAGGCGTTCAGATCTCCGAGATCGATCTTCATTGTTCGATATTCCGTACAGCCCGTGCGGAATGTAGCCAATTATCGTGAGATCGGACAGCGCCTATCTCAGCTTCATCTTGAACGGAGATAGATTATGTCCAGCATCGACCAGTCCAGCTCATTCACTCTCGGCGACCGCACCGTGAAGCGGCTCGGCTACGGCGCCATGCAGCTCGCAGGACCCGGCGTGTTCGGTCCGCCCAAGGATCACGACGCAGCCTTGGCCGTGCTGCGCGAAGCCGTTGCGCGCGGGGTGAACCATATCGACACCAGCGATTTCTACGGCCCGCACGTCACCAATCTGCTTATCCGCGAGGCGCTCGCGCCCTATTCCGACAATCTGACGATCGTCACCAAGATCGGTGCGCGTCGCGGCGCGGACGGCTCGTGGCTTCCGGCCTTCTCTCCCGAAGCGCTGACGGAGGCGATGCATGACAATCTGCGCAACCTCGGGCTCGACGTGCTGGACGTGGTCAATCTCAGGATCATGTTCGACGCGCATGGCCCCGCCGAAGGGTCGATCGAGGCGCCGATCACTGTGCTGGCCGAGCTTCAGCGACAGGGCCTGGTGCGTCATATCGGGCTAAGCAATGTCACGTCAGCACAGATCGAAGAGGCGCGCCGCATCGCGCGGATCGTTTGCGTGCAGAACCAATACAATCTGGCGCACAGGGGCGACGATGCCTTGATCGACGAACTTGCTCGCGACGGCATCGCCTATGTGCCGTTCTTTCCGCTCGGCGGCTTCAACCCGCTGCAGTCGTCTACGCTATCCGGCGTCGCGGAGCGACTGGGCGCCACGCCCATGCAGGTCGCGCTTGCCTGGCTGCTCCGTCGCGCGCCCAATATCCTGCTGATTCCCGGCACCTCGTCCGTCGCGCATCTCAGGGAGAACCTGGCGGCGAGTGAACTGGAGTTGCCCAGCGATGTGCTGAGGGAACTGGACGGCGTGGCGATGGCGGCTTGAGACTAGCCAATCTCCCCCCTCGTGGGGGAGATGGCCGGCAGGCCAGAGGGGGGCGCTGCCCCGCCAGCCTATCCATCAATTTGTGTCAATCGAAATTGTCTTGAAGCCAATTGTCGGCATCGTTTTGACAAAGGTAAGCGATCCGTCGCGCCCCCCCCTGCCCTGCCGGGCATCTCCCCCACAAGGGGGGGGATCGG